>NZ_DFDO01000271.1:0-5261 GCF_002367915.1 Acinetobacter sp. UBA3025 | reverse complement strand
TCTGGTCAAAATGGGTGCTGTGAATAAGCAAATGGCATTCGAAACCTGGGTCAATCCCGTAGCAGATTTCTTTGATCGCTATGGTTTAAAACTGGCTTTGGTGTTGTTATTACTGATCGGTTTTTATAGGGTCTCCGATATTATTGCCGGTGTGATTTCCAATGTGTTCTATCAGGATCTGAATTTTAGCAAGGAACAGATTGCTGAAGCTGTGAAAGTGTATGGGGTAATTTTCTCCCTGCTTGGCGGTTTTTTAGGTGGCTTGCTGGCTCAGAAAATGAACATCATGAAACTGATGTTTGTAGGCGCGATTTTGGCCTGTTCAACCAATCTGATTTTTATTGGCTTAGTAAAGTCTGGTGAAAAGCTGGGACAGGTCGAAGTTCAGGTAGGCCAGCAAACCTTTCAGGCAGATACAGATGAAGTCGGTTACTGGAAACTGAATGTGCCCACTACTGCTTTTAAAGAGGCCGAACAGATTCAGGTTCGTGCACATTATCTGAATCATCCGGCAGATGCAGTACAAGTCAACCTGCCTTATCTGCAACAGAATGCTTCGCAAGCAGCACAATTACAGCTTCTGCCTGTTACCACAGATAACCTGATCAGTGCCAATGAGCAGGAGAATAGCATCGTGGTTCGCGGTCAGTATCTAGGGCCGGATTTAACTGCAGAGCAAAAAATTGTATTAGAGCTGAATGGCGATAAATTCGATGCCAAGCTGGATGAAGAGCGTGTCTTTAGTGCTGCTATTCCTGCCGAGAAACTGATTACTGCACCTGTGAAGCGAATCAATGCAAGCTTAATGCAGCAGGAGCAGCCAATAGTGACCCAGCAGCATTCATATGCTGTGGACTTGTCGCAGACTCAGGCCAATCCGATGGATATTGATATTCAGCCGATTACAATTGGAACAGGCGAGAATGTTGAAATTCAAGGTAAAGTGATTAAACCGTATAGTTCATGGTGGCTATATTTTGCAATTATTGTCGATAATCTGGCCGCAGGTCTCGCAGGCGCTGCTTTTATTGCCTTCCTGTCCAGTCTGACCAGTGTGTCCTTTACCGCTGTTCAGTATGCTATTTTTAGCTCACTCATGACCTTGACTCCTAAGATTTTAGGTGGATATTCGGGTACTATAGTGACCAATATCGGTTATCCGAATTTCTTCCTGATGACCACTTTAATCGGGATTCCAATCCTGATTCTGGTCGTTTGGGTGGCAAAATTGCTCGGTGAACACCAAAAACAATCTGTAAATAAGGATGATTAATATGCGCATGCTGCATACCATGTTACGTGTAGGCAATCTGGAACAATCACTCAAGTTCTATACTGAAGTTCTTGGTATGACTTTACTTCGTAAGCGTGATTATGAAGAAGGTCGTTTTACCTTGGCTTTTGTGGGTTATGGCGATGAGGGAAATCACACTGTGCTCGAACTGACCCATAACTGGGATACAGAAAGCTATGACTTAGGCAATGGCTACGGTCATATTGCGATTGCGGTAGATGATGCTTATAAAGCTTGTGAAGAAATCAAAGCACGTGGTGGCAATGTTGTTCGTGAAGCTGGCCCAATGAAAGGCGGTGTCACTGTCATTGCATTTGTGGAAGATCCAGACGGCTATAAAATCGAGCTGATCCAGCAAGACAACAACGCACGTAATAACTAAGTGTTATAAAGCGATATATGTGAAATGTATTCATGTATGGATGAAAATATTCCTTCAATCTGAATGCATAACATGGACCCGGCATCTGTTAAGATAGCCGGGTATTTTTTATCTAATAATAAAATTTTGAGGGAAGGACATCAGATGCTTAAACTGCTGGCATTGGACCGCTTTACGATCTTGCTCTTTGTTATGGTGTTACTGGCCAGTGTATTGCCAGTGTCAGGGCAGGCAGCTGAAGTCTTTAGCTGGATCACGACAGCAGCCATTGCGATTCTGTTTTTCCTGCATGGTGCCAAGCTTTCTCGTGAAGCCGTAATTGAAGGCTTAATGCACTGGAAATTACACACTTTGGTCTTTGCCTTGACCTTTGCGCTCTTTCCAATTTTAGGCTTGCTGGCAAAGCCAATCCTATTGCCAATGCTGGGGCAGGAATTATATTGGGGATTCCTGTTTATGTGCTTCTTGCCATCAACCGTACAGTCTTCGATCGCCTTTACCTCAGTGGCTCAGGGAAATATTGCCGGTGCGATCTGTAGTGCTTCTTTTTCCAATATTATCGGGATGTTCATTACCCCGATGCTGGTCGCATTCTTTATTCTTGGGCAATCCCAGCATGGCTTCGATCCTACTGCATCGATTCTACAGATTACACTGCTGTTATTGGTGCCTTTTATTTTAGGCCAGTTACTGCGTCCCTGGATTTTCCCAAAAATGCAGCAAATGCCCAAGATCGTTAAGATATTCGATCAGGGTTCAATTCTGATGGTGGTTTATGGGGCATTTAGTAGTGCGGTGGTGGCTGGACTTTGGCATGAAGTCAGCTTAAGTACTTTGCTCTTGCTGCTGCTGGCATGTTCGGTTTTATTGACCATCGTAATGCTGTTGTCGTTATTTATTCCACGCTGGCTGGGCTTTAATCGTGCCGACCAAAAAACGGTGTTCTTTTGCGGTTCCAAAAAAACACTGGCCAGTGGCGTACCAATGGCACAGATTCTATTTATTGGTCAGCCACTTGGCATGATTGTTTTACCGATTATGATTTTCCATCAAATCCAGCTAATGGCCTGCGGTGTAATTGCGAATCTCTGGGCCAAACAGGCGGTACATACAGAAGAATAATTCGCTTATTGGATTTGTTTGCCGTATAATACCGCTCAACTTGTTGTGCTTAGCTCTGACGGTATCCGTCTCGGTGGGCCAAAAGAATGGTCTGTTGTGGTGTTGATCTGCCTGAATCCTGATTCTGGCCCTTCCTCAATATTTGAGAGTGATCAATTGCGATGACAGCAAAACCTTCTTTCATCTTAATGGAGTAATCGACGATGCGCGCCGATATTCACCCAAAATACGAAAAACTAGTTGCTACTTGTTCATGTGGTAACGTAATCGAAACTCGTTCAGCTGTTGGTAAAGAAACTCTTTACCTAGACGTATGCTCAGCTTGCCACCCATTCTACACTGGTAAGCAAAAGAACGTTGACACTGGCGGCCGTATCGACAAGTTCAAACAACGTTTTGCTGGTATGTCACGTTCTGTTAAACGTTAATACCCAAAATGAAAAAACGGGCTTTATGCCCGTTTTTTTGTGCCTGCAATTTAGAAAATCATTTCACGTTTCTAGATTGAAAGGCGAGTACAAGACCTTAGTGGTCTTGTACATCAATCAGATGATCCAGTTTTTTCTGGAAATAATCACCCTGAATAAAGCGGGCATCCACGTTCCAGGCATTCGCAAATAAGGTCATGTCATTCAGTTCACGAATCATGATATTCACTGGTTTGATTTCATTGTACGTGGTGATTTTTTCCTGTAACTGTTCAATTTCAGCATCATTGTTCAGCATCTTGGTCAGTTTGCTATCCAGGCTCAGACCATTGATATCGAACTCACGTAGCAGGGTTTCACTATACATAGAGTGACCAAAGTTACGAATCGCAATCCGCGCGCCATGTTCACGTAAAGTACGTAGATATTTCTGCGCATCCTGCTGATTCATCAGGATATCTTCTTCAGAGAACTGCAAGGTCAAAGGATGTTCGACTTTACTGCGAATAATGGTAATTAGTTTGGAAATAAATTCAGGGAAAGTACGGTCTTTAAATAGCACCGCACGGTTCAGGTTCACGATTAAACGGGCATCCGGATACTGGGTAATGAAGTTGTGCAATTGCTTGCTTGATTCAACCAGAATCCAGCGATCGAGTTTAATAGACAATTCATCATCTTCATTAAGTTCCATCAAGGAAGAAATGTCCTGCCATTTATTTTCAAAGATAAAGCCACTAGTCACCTCATACATATAGAGGTTGGTATCTTCTTTATCATACAGCTGTTGATATTTCAGATGAATTTCACCACGTTCCAGACATTCACGCAGTGCTTTTAATACTTGCGATGTAGTCAGTGGTACAGCACTGACTGCTGGACTGACCGGTATGGACTCAGGCGCTGGAATAACAGGTTCTGAAACCGTGAAGTCAATGCTTGGCATTGAAATCGATTCCTGAGTCGTTGCAGGAATATCCAGAACAAACTCAGAAGTTTTTTGTGCTTGTGGTAAAGGAGTAGAGAAAGCCCGACCGATTAATTCATTACAATGGCTTTCATCACGCAGTTCACCGTCAAGCAGGGTATAACCGATGCGCAGATTGAGCGGATAAGTTTGCTGATTCACTGTAATGAGCTGTGGTTTGGTCAATGAACCTAGTCCAACCAGTTTGGATTCCAGAATGTCTTGCGCATCTGCCTGAATGATCCCCACCAGAACATCATGTTCCAGTTTAAAGAGTGGAATACGAACCTGCTCTTTCAGGAATTTCTTAATTTCATGGAAATAACCTATGTAGGTCGCCCAATCACCATTCAGGACTTGCGGCTCATACGCAGCAAAGGAGAACGTGATCAATGCATTGGCTTTGGCCGGTTCACGATTAAGTTCACGCTTGAGTGACTGTAATGTGCTTGGTTTGTTTGCAACTTTTTCAGAAGAGGCACTCGCCTGAGTAGTCGCTGTATCAATCGTAATTTGTAGTGCATCTTCTTCAGCACTAGATGCCAGAAATTCCAGTTTTAATGGATTGGCAGCAGCAACATTTGGATTCGAAGAAGTAATATCAAAACGACCTAAATCAAATTGACCCTGAGAAATCTTTTTAAAGCGGGATTTAAAATCATTCAAATCTTGCGGCTGTAACAGGTCTAAAAGTGGCAGACCGATAATATCGTCCTCGCTTTTAAGGCCAAACAGTTTGAGATAATCGGCATTGGCCTGAATATGGATGCCTTCCTGAATGGTTGCGACTGCACGGTTACTATCTTCTACCAGTGATTGTGCCTGGCTTTGTGCAGTTTCCAGTTCTTCCATTAAATGGCGCTGGGCTTGCATGGTACGGCTAAAGGAAAGGGTACGCACCAGATTCAGGAAGAAGCGGTCTGGATAATCCAGATTCAGAATGTCAAAAATGCCTTTACGGATATATTGGGCATATTGTTCAGCCTGATAATCTTCCGGCTTCAATAATAAAATAGGCAGATCAGGTTGCTGCGAAAGTTGAACCAGACTTAAGGCCTGTTCATATTT
>NZ_DFDO01000282.1:0-6328 GCF_002367915.1 Acinetobacter sp. UBA3025 | reverse complement strand
CACGACTCTCCTGAAGCAGCGGAAGGTGGTGCGATTGGTCTGGTTGAAGAGGGTGTCCGTATCGAACTTGATATTCCAAACCGTACCATTCATCTGGCTGTTGATGATGCGACTATGGCCGCTCGTCGTGCTGCTCAAGATGAAAAAGGCTGGCATCCAGTGGAAGACCGTCCACGTAAGATTTCTAAAGCCCTAAAAGCCTATGCAATGCATACCACAAGTGCTGCAAAAGGCGCAGTACGTGAAATCTAAGCTGTAAATCTTATAGCGCAAAAAAGCACTCCAGAAGGGGTGCTTTTTTTATTTTTGATAATTGCACTGCCTCAAATAACTGAATCAGATACACAGAGTCTTACTTTTATCTAAAGATCGCTTTCTATACAATCGAATAAAACCTAGACAGCTTTTAAGCTTCACAAGAATTACATCCAGGACGAACAAAATGAGTAAAGACAATATCCGAGAACATTCTGCTCCCGTCTATGAAGGTATCGAAAATGCACCGGCCCGTTCCATGATGCGTGCCACCGGTTTTCAGGATGAAGACTTTACTCGTCCGTTTATCGGGATCGCATCGACCTGGGCCAATGTGACCCCTTGCAATATGCATATTGATGGCTTGGCACGTACAGTCGAGCAGGGCGTCAATGCTGCTGGTGGGAAGGGTATTATCTTCAATACTATCACTATTTCTGACGGGATCTCGAACGGTACTGAAGGCATGAAATATTCCTTGCTATCGCGGGAAATTATTGCCGATTCGATTGAAGCAGTGGTCGGCTGTCAGGCCTATGATGGCGTGATTGCCATTGGGGGCTGTGACAAAAATATGCCGGGCTGCATCATGGGCTTGGCACGCTTAAACCGTCCGGGTCTGTTTATTTATGGCGGTACTATCAAACCGGGTGAAGGCCATACCGACATGATTTCGGTATTTGAAGCGGTGGGCCAGCATGCCAAAGGCGAAATTAATGCGATTCAGGTGAAACACATTGAAGAAGTGTCGTTGCCGGGCCCAGGTTCTTGTGGCGGGATGTACACCGCCAACTCCATGGCCTCTGCGATTGAAGCTCTGGGGATGAGCCTGCCAGGTTCCTCTGCACAGGAAGCGGTGTCTGAAGACAAGCAGATTGACTGTGCCCGTGCTGGTGAAGCAGTGATGAATCTACTGCGTCTGGATATCAAGCCACGTGACATCATGACCAAAGCGGCTTTTGAAAATTCAATTAAAGTATTGATTGCATTGGGTGGATCAACCAATGGAGTGCTGCATCTGTTAGCCATGGCGCATACAGCGGGTGTTGAGCTGAGCCTAGATGACTTTGTACGAATTGGTAAAGAAATTCCTGTAGTCGCCGATGTCCGTCCATCCGGTAAATATCTAATGTCGGAACTGATTGCCATTGGTGGGATCCAGCCATTGATGAAACGCATGCTGGATGCTGGCATGCTAGATGGTTCCTGCCTGACTGTGACCGGAAAAACACTGGCAGAAAACCTGGCGGATGTAGAAGATTATCCTGAAGGTCAGCAGATTATTTTGCCATTCGACAAGCCAGTGAAAAAAGATTCGCATCTGATCATTATGAAAGGCAACCTGTCACCAAATGGCGCAGTCGCCAAAATTACCGGTAAGGAAGGTCTATATTTCAAAGGACCGGCCCGCGTGTTTGAAGGCGAACAGGGTGCGATGCGCGGGATTCTGGATGGCGAAGTTCAGCCAGGTGAGGTAGTCGTGATTCGCGGTGTAGGTCCTAAAGGTGGACCGGGCATGCCGGAAATGCTAAAACCGACTTCTGCTATTATTGGTAAAGGTCTGGGGGATTCAGTCGCACTGATTACTGATGGCCGTTTCTCAGGCGGAAGTCATGGTTTTGTGATTGGTCATGTCACACCGGAAGCCTATGAGGGTGGCCCGATTGGTCTGGTGCAAAATGGCGATGAAATTTCTATTAATGCAGAAACCCGTGAAATGACCTGGCATATTTCGGATGAAGAGCTTGCTGCACGTCAGGCGGCCTGGGTGAAACCGAAACCGAATTACACTCACGGGGCACTGGCGAAATTCGCCAAACTGACCTCTGGGGCGGAGACCGGGGCCGTGACTGACCTAAATCTTGAAATCTAAAGTCCTAGAAAACATTGAACATTTGTTGCTGACTTGATATAAGTTTTGCACAAGACTTATATCAGGTCATAAACATCCTCATAATAGGATGTTGAATAAAACGATCCTGCTGGCAAGGGCTGGCATGACAAAATCTTTTCGAGGCACTTCTCATGTCCCTGCTACGCCGTTGGTTTGATCCAATCCGATCGAGTTGGTTTTACCAGAAACCAGTTCGTCAAACGGTGTTATCTATTGAAGATGGCTTGAGCATCCATTTAAGACTGGATGATGTTTATAGTTATCTGGCGGTACAACAGTTACCGCAACTGGAAGAAATTCTCAGTCCGGAACTGAAGCCACTCAAAGTCATCATTTCAGATCAGCGGGCTGAGCCGCCTAATCAGATGTCTTTTGATGAATGGCAGCACTATTGCCTGAATGATGCCAAAATTTTATCTAAACAGCATCGTTTCAGCTTTCATGAGACCCCAGAATTACCGACAGCTGAAGCCTTAAAGCAGGCAGAAACCATCCTGAGAAATACGCCACTACGCGGACAGGATTTTCTGTATTTGCTGGAAGATGTCTTTCATATGCTCTGGCAAAAACAGAACGGAAAATTACGCACTTTATATGCGATGGCCAGCCGTCATCATTCGCCGCAGAATTTTCCGGAACGAATTTTTGAGCATAGTCCGATTCTGGCCAGTTATTTCCAGTTTGGCGGACGCCAGTATCAGGCGGTAGATGACCTGTTACGTCTGACCCGTCGCCTGAAACAGCAGAGATTACTGACCGGCAACCCGATTTTCCTGATCAATCATATTGAATGGCGCGAGCATCTAATCAGTGATGCCGAAGAGCTGAATGAAATCCAGTCCATGGATCCAGAGCTAGACCTGTATATCGCTCTGGAAGATCCGATTTCCTGGTTGTTGCTGGCCTATATTAAGGAAGAGCTGGCTGATTTTTATAATATCCAGTTGAATGTCTATCCGCTGTCTTATCAGGGACGGGACTGGTTTGACTGGAGTCTGGCGACACGCTTATCCAAGCGGACTGAAGTCAAATTTACCCCATTCTGCCGGCCAACCGAGCAGGCTGTAATGCCGATGGCGCAATTGTTTTATAGCTGTCCGGAAGAGCAACGGATTGAAGCCATGTACCAGATTCTGGAAGCGGTCTGGACCCGTGGTTATGATCTGTCTTATGCGGCACATTTCAAGCGTATGCAGCAGGAACTGAATATTACTGAACTGACCCAGGAAGATGTTCTGGCCAAGTTGCAGGAAAATGACACCTTATGTGAAATGAAGTCCCAGCCGAATTTACCGGTGCTGGAACTGCGTATTGATGGGCAAAGTTATACATTTAATAGCTTATATCGTGTCTGGATGATTGAAAGTATTTTCAGTAATGTGTTAGAAGAAAAGTATAAGAGTGATAACTAAACTGAAAGTGACTGAATAAACATGGAAAAAATCAAAGCTGAATCATTACAACATGCACGTCAACAGATCGATGCCATTGATACAGCTTTAGTTGAGCTGATCGCTGCGCGTCAATTTTATGTTGATCAAACCACCCGTTTTAAAAAAACTGAAACTGATCTGCAATCACCGGAGCGTATGGAGCAGATTGTGGAAAATGTCAAAGCCTTGGCACAACAGCAGGGCGTGGATCAGGCCTTCATTGAGCATTTGTACCGGGAAATGTTCCAGTATTTCATTCAGCGTGAACTGAAAGAGTTCCGTCCTTAAACGACTTTTAAATCCGATTTTTGCTGATGAATCTGATGAGTTTCAGCACATCCATCTGAAGCCTCAATATTTACTTGAGGCTTCCTTCTTAAAACCCTGATTTTACTCTATTCGTGATTTCTATAGCATGGGCTTAAATCAATTTAGGGTCATCAGATGACTGCTTTTGTTATTGCTATTTTTGCTCTGGCTGGCCTGATTAAAGGCACCATTGGATTAGGTTTACCTGCGGTGTCCATGGGTTTGCTGACCATATTTATGAGCCCATTCCAGGCAGCAACTTTACTGATTGTGCCTTCGATGCTGACTAATTTCTGGCAGTTATTTGCCGAAGGTCATGTACTGAAACTGATTCGCCGTTTCTGGCTGTTGCTGGCAGGCATTATCTTGGGTTCAG
This sequence comes from Acinetobacter sp. UBA3025, assembly GCF_002367915.1. NCBI lineage: Bacteria > Pseudomonadati > Pseudomonadota > Gammaproteobacteria > Moraxellales > Moraxellaceae > Acinetobacter > Acinetobacter sp. UBA3025. The sequence continues at coordinate 2,061 of NZ_DFDO01000282.1, read as the reverse complement.
TCTGGAGTATTTTCCCGACCTTAGGTCATTCTGAATTTCATAGTGAAGCCTTACTGGGGGGGATGCTTGCCCTGTATGGCCTATATGGTTTACTGGCAAAACGAATGCCAGATTTAAGCCCGCATGAAAAGTGGCTTTCTCCAATTATGGGATATCTCGGGGGTGCCTTGACCGTGGCAACCGGGGTAGTGGTAATTCCAGTGGTGCCTTATTTGCAAACCCTGCATTTAAAACGTGATGATCTGGTTCAGGCTTTAGGGTTGGTATTTACTACCTCGACGGTGTGTTTGGCAATTTTCCTGCACCGAAACCCGGTGGAAGATATGCCGATTGATTATACCATGTCAGCGATTGCATTGATTCCGGCCTTGATCGGGATGTGGTTCGGCAAGAAAATCCGTTCCCGTATCTCTGAACAGAAATTCCGGACAGTATTTTTTATCGGCCTGATCGCCTTAGGCAGCTATATGATGCTGCATCAATTCGGCTGGATTTAATTCAGGATTTTTTGTACATCCGCAGAAATGAGGAACTGGCTAAAGTGCTGATAGGCGGTGCTTAGTTCATCAAAGTTCTTTGCAGCTAACAATAACTTGCGGTTGGCCCAATCTCCCGTCAGTTGGATTTGATGAAATGCATAGAGCTTCGACAAACGTTGTGCAGCACGTTTTGGCATGATCGCGATACCTACACCATTGGCCACAACCTGGGCAATGGCGGCAAAATTCGGTAAGCGCAAGCGATATTGAATCTCACAGTTCAGCAAGCGAGCCTGGGTTTCAATCGACTGCTGCAAAGAGTGATATTGCATCAGACCAACAAAGGGATAATTCAGACAGTCTGCTAATGTTAATGCCTGATTCGTTGCCAGATCATGTTGTTCAGGGCAGATCAGTACCAGAGGATCATCTGAAAACTCCAGAGTCTGTAATTGAGGGGCAGAAAAAAAACTGGAAATAAGTCCTAGCTTGGCAGTACCACTCGCCAAAGCTGCAATGATGTCATTGCTCTCTGCTTCTTTGAGGTCAATCTGGATATTTGGGTTATTTACTAGATATTTTGGCAATAATAGGGGAAGGTACTCACTTTGTGCTGAAGAGTTACACCATAAGCTGATATTGGAATTGAGTCCTTCACTAAAGCCGGCCATGGCTTGAGACAACTGTTGTCCCTGTTGCAACAGGGCTTGGGCATGTTCAGCAAAGACCTGTCCCGCAAAAGTCATTTTTACCCCAGCAGAATGGCGGCTGAACAGACTGACCTGATATTGCTGTTCCAGCTTTTTAATCCGCTCACTTGCTGCCTGTAAGGAAATGGCAGAGCGTTCAGCACCTTTGGTCAGACTACCTGTGTCGACTATATTGAGAAAAAGAAGTAAATCAAAAAAATCCAGACGCATCGGCAGGATGCTCATATAAAAGATCAGGCCTATTTAAACAATTCTTGCGATATAAAAAAAGCAGCCTGGAGGCTGCTTGAAAATTTAAGTCTTCACATTATTTTTTATCGACCAGGCTAAAGAACCAGTTCAGGAATAGCGCAGCAAAGGTCGCTGTACCAATTCCGCCTAGGTTAAAGTTACCGAAGGTCAGGGCAAAGTCACCTGTACCCAGAATAATGGTCACAGCTGCTACCATCAGGTTTTTATTCTGTGAAAAGTCTACTTTATTTTCGATCCAGATTTTCGCACCGGCAATAGTAATCAAACCAAAAACCACAATAGAGGCGCCGGTTAAAATCGCCGTTGGAATAGTATGAATAATCGCACCAAACTTCGGTGATAAACCGAGGAATACTGCAAACACACCGGCAACAGCAAAGATAATCGTTGAGTAAACCCGAGTAACTGCCATCACACCGATGTTCTCACCATAGGTGGTCATACCCGGTGCGCCCACACCACCTGCCAAGGTAGTTGCAATACCGTCCGCCACAAAGGCTTTCCCGATATGCGGATCCAGATTTTCCCCGGTCATGGCACCCACGGCTTTAATATGTCCCAGGTTTTCTGCAATCAGAATCAGGGCAATAGGCGCAATGATCAGCATGGCATTGGTATCA
>NZ_DFDO01000289.1:10434-15970 GCF_002367915.1 Acinetobacter sp. UBA3025 | reverse complement strand
ACGACGCTCTTCCGATCTATCATTATCATAATTATGATCTCAATTCCGATGGGCTTTTATGGCATGTACCTTTATATTGCTCCATCTTTGCCTGAAATGTCTACGCTTAAAAAGGCACCTTTATTAAAGCCTTTACAAGTTTTTAGCTCAGATAATGAGCTCATTGCAGAGTATGGTGGCAAGCTTTCTGTTCCTGTGAATTATGAACAGATTCCGAAAGAATTTATTCACGCCTTCCTCGCTGCAGAAGATTCTAGTTTCTTCGAACACAGCGGGATCAGCTTTAAAGGCTTAGGACGTGCAGTCAGTGAAACTATTACCGGCTCTGATGTACAGACTGGCGGTTCGACCATTACCATGCAGGTCGCCAAAAACTACTATTTAAGTCCCGAACGTACTTTAAAGCGTAAGCTGACTGAAATTTTCCTGGCACGTAAAATAGAACAGAATTTAAGTAAAGAAGAAATTCTGACTTTATATGTCAATAAAATTTTCTTGGGGAAAAATGCTTACGGCATCGCGGCAGCAGCGAAAATCTATTACAACAAAAGTTTAGATGAGCTTTCGATTGCGCAAATGGCAATGATTGCTGGCCTACCTAAAGCACCTTCTCGTTATAATCCGGTGGCCAACCCTAAACGTGCATTAGAGCGCCGTAACTGGATTTTAGGTCGCATGCTGCAATTGGGGTATCTGAATCAAAGCCAATATCAGGAAGCCATTGCTGAACCGATTAACTTGGATATGCCTGACCGTAGTACGCGTAACAAATTCCCCTACGTCGGTGAAATGGTTCGCTCTGAACTGGTAGAAAATTTTGGTGAACAGGCGATAGATTCAGGTTATAAAGTCTACACGACGATCCACAGTGAACGTCAGGCTTATGCTGAACAGGCAGTACAGGATGGTTTAGAGGCGTATGATCGTCGTCATGGCTGGCGAGGTGCTGAGGCTCATGATCAGCCCCTGCAAAATTTCCGTGTCTATGCCAACACTTACCCTGCTGAAGTGACCAAGGTCAATAATAATAGCTTTGAAGCGTTGATGCAGGATGGTACAACCGTAACTGTGCCTTGGTCAGGCATGTCCTGGGCCCGTCCTTATCGTAGTGCAGATAGTGTAGGTGCTGCACCAAGCAGAGCTTCACAGATTGCCAAAGTTAAAGATATTGTTCGTTTAAGACCTAACGAGAATAAAAGTTCCTGGGCACTGGTACAAACGCCTCAGGTACAGGGCCAATTAATTGCATTGAATCCTAACAATGGTGCGATTGAAGCCATTGTCGGTGGTTATAATTTTTATCAATCCAAATTTAACCGTGCGACTCAAGGCTGGCGTCAGCCGGGTTCAACCATTAAGCCTTTTGTTTATGCTCTGGCTTTAGAACGTGGTATGACTCCGCATACCATGGTGAATGATGCGCCTATTACCATTGGTAAATGGAGTCCACGTAATTCGGATGGCCGTTATTTAGGAATGATTCCTTTACGTCGTGCTTTATATCTGTCACGTAACACGGTTTCAGTACGCCTATTACAAACCGTTGGTATTGAGCGTACCCGTCAGTTATTTATGGATTTTGGCTTGCAGGATAATCAGATTCCACGTAACTACACCATTGCTCTAGGCACACCTCAGGTTTTACCAATCCAAATGGCCACTGGTTATGCTACGTTCGCCAATGGCGGTTATCGGATTCAGCCACACTTTATTACGCGTATCGAAGATGCCTATGGCAAGACCATTTTTGAGGCTAAGCCTGAATATGCCTGCATCTCGTGTATTAATGCTCAGGAAGAAAGTCCTCAACCAACAGCCGCACTCACTCCTGATGATGAAGCCATTGAAATCAATAACAAAACCTTGGCACAGAAACCAGAGACACCAAAAATTTCGGCTGAAGACAGTAATTACCGTCAGGCAGAACGTATTTTAAAATCTAGTTCTGCTTATGATATGGCCAATATCCTGCGTGATGTGATTCAGCATGGTACGGGACGTGCTGCTTTAAGAATTGGTCGTAGCGATATTGGGGGTAAAACCGGCACCACCAATGATGCCAAAGATGCCTGGTTTGCAGGTTTTAATGGCAAGCTGGTCACCGTTGCCTGGGTCGGTTTCGACCAGCCAAAAACTTTAGGTCGCCGTGAATACGGTGGCGTGGCAGCCTTACCAATCTGGACCGACTTTATGGGGAATGCCTTAAAAGGTACACCAGAAGCTTGGGTTCGCCTGGATCGTAACGCTAAAGCACCAATTAACCGTAATAAAGTAGTGCAAGGTGAGCAAGAACAACATGATCCGTCTTCTCCACCTTTAGCGACGCCTCTGTATCGCCCTGCCCCGGTTGTAGCACCTAAACGACAAAGCAATGATTTTGAAGATTTGCCTGATCAGGAAATTCGCATACCGGATGATGAAAGAGTAGCCCCAAGAGACCAGCCACCACAGCCAAATCGGGTGGTGGATCCTTTGCAAAACTTGATTGAAGAAATTGAATAATCTGAACCAATAAAAAATCCCTCATTATTGAGGGATTTTTTACTTCTAGATTTTAAATTTATTTCTTCTGAAATACATAAATCTGGAATTGAGCCATTAAATCAAATTGATCCTGCTGCTCAAGTGCCAAACGGCGTTCAGGTTTGGCTTTATAAGCATAAGGAGTCATGGTAATCAGGTTTTTTAAATCCGCTTGAGCCAAAGTCATTGGTGCATCAATCACCTGTTCACTTACCAGATTAAATGTATCCTGCAACTGTTCGACAAATTTATGTGGCTCGTGTGCTTTCACTTCCTCAAATAAGGCTTCACGCATCGCGTACAAATGTTGTGGTGCAGGCGTCACTACCATCAAATAAGATTTTGGCTTTAATACCCGCAAGATTTCCTGTTTCGGAATCGGGCTAAATAAGCTGGTACAGAGATCAATGAATTGATCCAATACCGGCAAGGTTGCCCCTGTCCCTACCACCCAGGTAATTTCTTTATTCAGTTTAGCTGCAACCTGAACTGCATTTTTGGCAATATCTACGCCGACACATTGCATGACTTCAGCCTGCATGGCATTGGTGTAATAGCCTTCGCCACAACCAATATCGAGCAGATTTTCAATCCGCAGCTCACGGATTTTCTTAACCACAGCCTGTTGCAAAGGCGCATAATGACCTGCGCTCAGAAATGCACGGCGTGCCTGCACAGATTCAGGCGTATCACCCGGATTTTTACTATGTTTATGCTGCACTACATGCAGATTCACATAACCCTGCTTGGCTATATCATAGCTATGCTGATTGTCACAGCGCCATGTACGTTCATTTAAGCGTAACTGCTCACGACAAACAGGACACATCAGTAAGTTCATTTTTTAATTTCTCCAAAACAAAAAAGCCGGCATGCGCCGACTTTTTCAAATGCATTTCTTAGCGTAATTTTAAGGTCATTAGGCCAAAAACTACCAGCATAATTGTAATAATCCAGAAACGAATGACGACTTGAGTTTCACGCCAGCCTTTCTTTTCATAATGGTGGTGCAGCGGCGCCATCAGGAATACCCGTTTATTACGCATTCTTAATGAACCGATTTGCAGGAAGACTGAAATTGCTTCCACCAGGAATACACCTGCCATAATCGCAAACACGATTTCCTGACGCACCATCACGGCAATTGTACCCAGCATTGCACCTAAAGATAACGCACCCACATCACCCATAAAGACTTGGGCTGGATGAGCGTTATACCAGAGGAATGCCAGACCGGCACCGATCATCGCAGCACAGATCACCACCAGTTCAGAAGAATATTTCACATAAGGAATATGTAAGTAGTTAGCGAAACGTACATCGCCTGCCAAATAAGCAAATACCCCTAAACCTGCCGCAACCAGGACAATTGGCATAATTGCCAGACCATCCAGACCATCGGTCAGGTTTACGGCATTGGATGCACCATTAATCACGAAGTAAGTGAAAATAATGAAGCCAATTCCCAGCGGAATCACAGACAATGGAATGGTGTGATCCTTAAAGAATGGAATTAACACATCCAGCATGTTGGCAGTCACTACCGGATTCGATTGCTGCTGTGCGATCACATACAGTGCAATACCAGCACCCAAAGAACCCACTGATGTCCAGAAGAATTTCTTGCGTGCAGGTAGACCGGCATTGTCTTTATAACGGATTTTAATCCAGTCATCCGCCCAACCAACGGCACCAAAAATCACCATCACCGAGAGCACAATCCAGACATAAGGATTCGTCAGGTCCGCCCACAGTAAGGTGGAGATCCCAATCGAGAGCAGGATTAATACCCCACCCATGGTCGGTGTGCCCATTTTCTTGGCATGATTCTCAGGAGCAAACGAACTTACTGCCTGACCATATTTTAGTGCCTGCAATTTGCGGATCATGATCGGACCCAAGACCAAACCGATAGTCATTGCGGTCAAGACGCTGAGCAAAGCACGTAAAGTTAGATAACGAACCACCTGAAACGTGCTATCAAAGCCCGCCAGCTGGTCAAATAGCCATAACAGCATTTAGAGTTTCTCCATCAATGCAGCCATTAATGTTTCCATATGGGTAAAACGTGAACCCTTGAATAGGAAAGACATTGGCTGGGGATGATGTGTTTCAATCAAATCAATTAAAAATGGTAAAGCCTGCTCCTGATTCAGGAAAGCCTGCATTTTCTTACCATATTGCGTACTACGTGCACCTTCTTGTGCAGCTGGAGCAAATTCACCCACAGCCACCACAAAATTAATACCTTTGACCGATACCAGATCCCGACCAAGTTTATAATGCTCGATCGCGGCAGATGAACCCAGTTCACCGATATCACCGGTCACCATCACTCGAATACCCTGCTGCTGCGCTAAAACTTCAGCCGCTGCACGCATCGAGCTTGGATTGGCATTGTAGGTATCATCAATAAATAAAAAATCTTTGTGCGGAATAAAGTTCAAACGACCTTTGGCACCAACAGCCTGTTCAAGGCCAGCCACGATATCATCCAGACTAATACCAATCGCCAAAGAGAAAGCCACTGCTGCAGTTGCGTTCTGCACATTGTGTTCACCAGCAAATGGCAGATTTACAGTTATAGTGCCTTGTGGTGTATTTAACGTGAAAGTCGCAGATTGTGGATGTAGTTCTACGTCAGTTGCATAGACATCACCGCCCTGACCAAAACTTAGAGTCTTCTCGGTTTTGACGGCTGCACGAATCTGCTCGGCATAATCATCCTCTGCGGGCACAATCGAAGTTTCAGAAATATGCGAATAGATTTCAGACTTGGCGCGACAAATCCCATCACGACCACCAAACTCACCCAAATGTGCGGTACCAATATTAATGATGCCGGCCACATGTGGTTGTACCAGATTGGAAGTGTAATCAATTTCACCTTGATGGCTCGCACCCAGCTCCATCACCGCATATTGATGTTCAGCACGCAGTTCCAGCAACATCATTGGGACACCCAAATCATTATTCAGGTTACCGCGAGTGACTAAAGTCGGTGCCAGACGCT
>NZ_DFDO01000289.1:0-10297 GCF_002367915.1 Acinetobacter sp. UBA3025 | reverse complement strand
TATCCTGTCGCGACAGGATACTGCCCAGCATTTCCTTGGTCGTGGTTTTACCGCTACTGCCAGTCAAAGCAATGACTTTGAGCTGTGAGTTTTGCTGACGACGATATGCGCCAAGATGACCCAGCGCCAGGCGAGTATCTTCAACTACTAGCTGGCAAATCTCTGCATCAACAGGTCGACTGACAATTGCGACTCCACAGCCCTTCTCAGCCACTTGTGCGATAAAGTCATGCGCATCAAAACGCTCACCTTTCAATGCCAGAAAAGCATCACCTGCTTCGGCATGACGGGAATCAGTTAAAATCCGCTTAATCTGGCCTTCAGGTTTTTTATCATTCAGCCAATAACCCTGAGTGGCTTGCTGTAACTGTTCAATTGTCCATGACTCTAGAGGCACGGTACTTGTTGTTGAAGTATGCATGTGAAATCCTAATGCGCTGGAAATGCTAAATCACGGTTATGATGCTGGGCATCAATTGCGGCCTGTACCTCGACCACATCATCAAACCAATGTCGCACCCCATCAATCTCCTGATAATTTTCGTGTCCCTTACCGGCAATCACCACAATGTCACCTGGCTGCGCCTGGTCGACTACAAAGCGGATTGCTTCACGACGGTCATGAATTTCATGATAGGTTTTGCCTGAAAAATCGATACTCTGCTTCATGTCAGCGAAAATCTGGTTTGGATCTTCAGTACGCGGATTGTCCGAAGTCAGCACTGCAATATCAGCACCTTCGAGGGCCGCCTGAGTCATCAGCGGACGTTTGCCACGATCACGATCACCGCCACAGCCAAAAGCAACCCAGAGTTTTTGGCTGACATGACGCTTCAGTGTAAGCAAGACCTGAGTCAGAGCATCTGGAGTATGCGCATAATCCACCACAAACAGACGCTCATCATCACGAATCACCTGCATACGGCCTGGAGCACCTTTCAGCTCAGGCACAGTTGCGATTAAATCGGCTAGTGCAAAACCGGCTTGCTCTGCCACAATCAGGCTCGCAACCAGATTTTCGATATTGAAATGGCCCAGCAAAGGACTATGCACAGTAAATGTATCTTGTGCAGTGATCAATTTAAATTCAGCACCGGAAATACTGTACTGGATATCCTGAACCTGATAATCGGCTGATTGTGACAAAGAATAAGTCAGAATTTTCGGCTGATTCGGATTGGCTTTTGCAGCATTCAGCATCACTTTTGCATGTGCATCATCAATATTGATAACTGCAACTTTCAGAGATTCAAAGCTGAATAAACGCGATTTTGCTTCTGCATAAGCTTCCAGCGTACCGTGATAGTCGAGATGGTCACGACTTAAATTGCTATAAGCGGCAATTTCAATCGCACACCCATTCAGACGGCCCTGCTCCAGACCATGCGAACTCGCCTCAATTGAAGCAAATTCCGCACCTGCCTGTGCATAAGCATGCAAGGCATTTTGCAATTGCAGGGCATCAAGGGTGGTATGAGAAGAGGCTTCCAGATTCGGTAAAATACCATTCCCTGTAGTCCCCATAACTGCACAGGCTTTGCCTTGCAGCATCAGCAACTCAGCAACCAGACGGGAAATCGTGGTTTTACCATTGGTGCCGGTCACGGCCAGAATATGGGCAGCCTTAACTGGCTGAGTCGCTTGCAGATAGCGCTTCTGCCATTCGCCCATCAGGTGGCGGATATGGGGTACTACCAAAGCTGGAGTAACACCTAGCTCCTGCTCAGAAATCACCGCTAACGCGCCTAATGACAGGGCTTTCTTGGCATATTCTGCGGTTTTTTCAGGTTGAGAGAAGCTGGTCAGGGCAATAAAAATTTGCCCCAGTTTAACTTTGCGGCTGTCCAGTTCGAAACCCTGAAAGGATTGTCGCATCCACTCAGCAGGTTCTTGAACGGCGTAGAGATCTTGAAATGTAATGGACATTGATCACCTATTTACTGGACTTTGGGAGATTCTAAAGGTTTGTCCAACGGGACATTTAGCAGGCGTAAAGATTCCTGCATTACACGGGCAAAGACAGGTGCAGATACCGTACCACCATAATAAGACCCTTGCGGATTTTCCACGACCACTACCATAGCAATACGCGGATCACTCACGGGTGCTACACCGGCAAATAAGGCACGGTATTCACTGGTTGAATAGCCTTTACGGTCGGCACGCAATTTATGCGCAGTACCAGTTTTACCTCCAACACGATAACCAGGTACGGTTGCACGGGTTGCTGTACCACCAGGCAAAGTTGCTGTTTCCATCATCAGCAGAACCTGTTCTGCGATTTGTGGATCAATCATCTGCTCGCCTTGTGGCTGTTCTTCTAACTTATATAGACTTAAAGGCACTTTCACACCTTTGTTCGCCAGCATGGCATAGGCATCAGCTAATTGCAGCACAGTCGCATTCAGACCATAACCATACGCCATGGTTGCTACTTCAGACACATTCCATTTACTTGGCGGCAGAATCAAACCGGAACTTTCACCCGGAAATTTCACTGCGGAACGCTGACCAAAACCAAGACGTTTATAGAAAGTCGGTAAAGTTTCATACGGCAGTGACAGAGCTAATTTAGCTACACCGACGTTTGATGATTTCTGGATAATACCACCCAGTGTCAACTGACCGTAGTTATGCGTATCACGAATAGTATGATTCCCGACTCGCATACTACCTGGACTCGTATTGATCACCGAATTGGCCGTATATTTCCCGCTCTCTAGAGCCATCGCCACGGTTAGCGGCTTCATGGTTGAACCCGGCTCGAAGGAATCGACAGCGCCACGGTTACGCATTGCGTCTTTATTTAATAAGCCATTCTTGTCATTCGGGTTATAAGAGGGCCAAGAAGACATTGCCAGAATTTCACCGGTTTTGACGTCGACTGCAATCGCTGTTGCGGAGCGGGCATTATTGGCGACGCCTGCTGCAGTCAGTTCACGATACATAATGTACTGTAAACGTGAGTCGATACTCAGGGTAATGTTTTCACCTGGCTCAACTTCTTTAATCACTTCCGGTTCTTTAACGCGGTTGCCTTTTTTGTCACGGATAATCTGCTGTTCACCATCCTGACCGGCAAGACGGGTATTCAGCTGCATCTCCAGACCTTCGATCCCAATTCCCTCACTATTGGTCAGACCAATAATCTGGGAGTTTGGCTGGGGCTGAGGATAATAGCGCTTATAGTTTTTCTCGGTATACACACCTTGGAAATTACGCTTCATGATCAGTTCCGCCTGTTGTGGCGGCACTTCTTTTTTCAGGATCAGATAACGTGAACGTGGACGCTCTTCCATCTTTTTGCGCAATTCAGCACGATCCATGCCCACTGCATCAGCCAGCTCATCCAGATTCAGGTTTTTATCTGGGAGCTGGCGTTTTAGTTTACGGCTATTCGGCTCTTTCTGTAGTGCCAGCATGGTTTCATCATAGAGTTTTTTATTATCAAAATAGTCACGTGGGTCAATCACGATTTTCATAATCGGCGTACTGATCGCCAGCGGAATACCATTACGATCATAAATTACGCCACGCATGGCCTTGATGGTATTGGTTCGTAAAATATTGGCATTGGCTTTATTTTGCAGAAAGTCTTTATTGATAATCTGCACATAGAAAGCTCGGCCGATCAGTGTCACAAAACACAGCAGCACCACGGCCCACATGATGTAAAAACGGTTGATATAAACATTTAAGGCATTTTTCTCGGTGACGGACTGCTTTTTACGTACCGGTTGCTTCTTTCTCTTGTCTACCATGTTCGAGCGCTAGCCTTATTTTTTCTCATCTGAAGGTTGTGGTAAGGAAATCACGACACTCTGTGAAATCGGAGGTGAATACATCCTTAACTGGGTCACTGCACGGGTACCAATCTGCGCGGTCGCACCAAAGGTCTGCTGTTCAATCAGCAAACGTCCCCACTCTGCATTCAAATCATCCCGTTCGCGCAGATAGGTACTTAGTTTGCGGTTATCCTGACGGTATTCAAAGACTTGGAAGACGACAAATACCGCACTGATGAAGACCATCAACATTAATATGAGGTAAACAATGACTTTTTTCAGCCATAACTTTTCTGTTTTTTTATCAACCACTTCAGTTTTCATGATGTGCCTATTAAGCTAAACGTTCTGCCACGCGCAGCCATGCGCTACGTGAACGAGGATTGGCTTTAACTTCCTCATCACTTGCCTTGACCCGGGCGATTTTCTTTAAACGTCGCGTATCCTTTTGTTGTTGCGGCATTCCCCAGCCTGAATCTTCTTCAAGCGTTGATTCTTTTTGAATAAACTGCTTAATCAACCGGTCTTCCAGTGAGTGGAAGCTGATCACAGCCAAACGTCCCTCTGGTTTCAAAATCTCAACCGCTTGAGGGAGGAAAGTTTCAATATCTTCTAATTCTTTATTAATAGCAATACGAATTGCCTGGAAAGTTCGAGTGGCAGCATGTTTATTTTTTTCCCATTTTGGGTGGGCAACTTTCACAATTTCCGCCAGTTTGGCTGTGGTATCAATATATCCGGCAGCCTTGATTGCTTTAGCAATACGGCGACTATAACGCTCTTCCCCATACTGAAAAATCACATTAGCCAGTGCTTCTTCTTCAATATTCACCAACCATTCTGCTGCAGTCGGACCTTGTGAGTTGTCCATGCGCATATCTAGCGGGCCATCTTTCATAAAGCTGAAACCGCGTTCTGCCTGATCCAGCTGCGGTGAAGACACCCCTAAGTCAGCCATCACACCATCTACACTTTCAATACCCTGCTCAGCTAATGCCTGTTTTAAATCAGCGAAGCTGGCATGGATAATTTTAAAACGTGAATCTTCCTGTTCCAGTTCTGCGGCAACAGCCAATGCTTGCGGGTCTTTATCGAAAGCATAGACGCGTGCATTTTCATCTGATTTGGAAAGTAATAAACGTGTATGCCCACCGCGACCAAAGGTTCCATCCACATAAATTCCCGTATTGCGACCAGCCAGTAAGGCATCAATCGTTTCGTGAAGTAATACAGAAATATGTGACATAAAAACTCAATCAATAGGGCGAAAAATTTAACTGCACATTATCACTCTGTTTAGCTAAAGCTCCAAACGACTTTTTGTAGATAAATATTAATTTCTATAGAGAAAACCGTTTTTTGTTCGTTCTATCAAATCTCTAACCATATTTCTAACAGTTTTCAGAATTTCACTTCGGCTCACTCGCCTAAAATTGCAATTATCGACAAAAACACAGGGATTCTTTTTTCTTGTTATCATCCTCTTTATTATTCCATCTTTTTTATATTTCTCCCATTTTAAGCTGAGCTTTACCATGAAAAAACCCATCTTGTGGATTTTGGCAGCTGCTCTTATGACGCTTTTAAGCGCCTATCAGATGTTGTATCCGAATGCCGAGTTAAGAGCAAAACATCAAGCGACACTGTGTAATGTTGTCCGTTTAAGTCCTGAATTAAATACCAAAGCTGAACTTTTACAGCGGTTGAATTTTATTTATGACAATAGCACGCCGACTTATGCCTATTATCATCCGAAATTTTATCGCATTTATAGTCAATATTTGATTCAACAGTTTCTCGATTTAAGCTCAGAACAACAGCACATGGCTCGACAAGATTTTGAACAGTGCCGTCAAATGATTGATCGTGACTAAGTCATATTACCTACAAAATAAAAAGCCCGCTTGAATGCGGGCTTTTCATGAAATCAATCTTAACGCTTGCTGTTATAGATTTGATCGAAGATTGCGCCATTTACGAAGTGAGTTTTCTGTGCATTTGCCCAACCACCAAAGACTTCATCAATCGTAAATGTTTTGATTTTCGGGAACTGTGCAGAATATTTCGCAAGTGCTTTGGCATTACGTGGACGATAGAAATGTTTTGCAGCCATTTCCTGACCAAGTGGTGAATATAGATAGTTGATATAGCCTTTTGCTAACCACTTATTACCATTTTTCTCAACGGTTTTATCGACAATCGCGACCGAAGGTTCTGTCAAAATTGAAATAGATGGATAAACAATTTCAAATTTGTTTTTACCCAAAGCTTTTTGTGTCACAAGGGCTTCATTTTCCCAAGTTAACAATACATCACCAATGCCGCGCTCAGCGAATGTTGTCATCGATGCACGTGCAGCAGAGTCCATCACTTTCACATTTTTGTACATTTTTCCGACAAATTCTTGTGCTTTTGCCTTGTTACCACCGGGTTGTTTTTCTGCATAACCCCAAGCTGACAGATAGACCCAACGTGGCAAACCACCAGTTTTCGGATTTGGTGTAATAATTTCTACACCCGGTTTAGTCAGATCTTTCCAATCTTTAATTCCTTTAGGGTTACCCTTACGCACCATGAAGACAATCGTTGAAGTATAAGGTGCAGAATTGTGCGGGAACTCTTTTTGCCAGCCTGGTTGAATCTGACCAGATCTTACGATCTCTTCAATATCGTTTGCCAATGCCAAGGTCACCACATCACCTTTTAAACCGTCAACCACAGAACGGGCCTGTTTACCTGAACCGCCATGAGACTGCTTAAAGTTCACATCAATACCGGTTCGTTTTTTCCAGTAGGCACCAAAAGATTTGTTGAATTCGTCATAGAATTCACGGGTTGCATCATAAGAAACGTTCAGGAATTCACGATCCGCAGCTTGGCTTGCAGTTGCAGTAAATGTCAGACCTGTTGCCAATAAAGCAGCACTAACCAGTGATTTTAATTGAGTTTTCATAAGAGCATCGGGAGATTATCTTCATTAGATATAACTATATGAAATAAAATTATTTTTCGCAATTGAGCAAACAAAGTGCATACAGGGTAATATTTAGTTATTTTTTGTTTTAATTTCATGTTTTATATAATAAAAATATCTAGATTAAAGGCTTATTCTATTTTTATAGCATTTTATGCTTTAGATATAAAAAAAACGGATAATAAATTATCCGCTTTCTACTTATGATTCAGTAATTAGAATTATTTACGGTTTTCCGCAGAGATCTGATCGTAGATCGCTCCATTCACAAAATGGGTTTTCTGCACTTTTGCCCAGCCGCCAAAGACTTTATCAATGGTAAAAGTCTGGATTTTTGGGAATTGCGCCGCATATTTTGCTGCTGCTTTGGCATTACGTGGACGGAAGTAGTATTTCGCTGCCAGCTCCTGCCCTTTTGGTGAATATAAATAGTTTAAATAACCTTTGGCCAAATTACGGTTGCCATTTTTATCTACGGTCTTGTCGACAATCGCCACTGAAGGCTCAGCCAGAATGGAAATCGAAGGATAGACAATTTCATACTTATCTTTACCCAGTCCTTGCGTAGCCAATAACGCTTCATTTTCCCAAGAGAGTAATACATCGCCGATCCCGCGTTCAGCAAAGGTCGTTAAGGAACCACGCGCACCTGAATCCAGTACTTTGACATTGGCATAGAGTTTTTTCACCAGTTCTTTGGCTTTGGCATCATTACCACCCGGCTGTTTCAAGGCATAACCCCAAGCCGACAAATAAATCCAGCGCGGTGCACCCCCAGTTTTTGGGTTTGGCGTAATAATTTCAACGCCTGGTTTGGTTAGGTCATTCCAGTCTTTAATCTGTTTTGGATTGCCTTTACGAACCAGAAAGACAATTGTAGAGGTATAAGGAGCCGAATTACTTGGGAACTCTTTCTGCCAGCCCTTTTCGATTAAGCCTGCATTGACGATTTCTTCGATGTCATTGGCCAGTGCCAAAGTGACTACATCGGCCTGCAAGCCATCGACCACAGAGCGGGCCTGTTTACCTGAACCGCCATGCGACTGTTTAAAGTTGACCGCTTGCCCGGTTTTCTGTTTCCAGAACTTGCCAAATTCTTCATTATATTCCTGATAGAATTCGCGGGTCGGATCATAGGAAACGTTGAGAAAGTCTTTTGCAGCATAGCCAGGAATGGCACTTCCGCCAAGTAATACTAAAATAGTAGAAGTTATTATCTTTTTCATGATTAGTGCTCATTGCTAATTTATCCAGCACTATATAAATAAAAAAATTACTTAACAATCATGTGTTTATAATATTTTATCCAATCATATTCTATTTTTGATATATATGCTCACAATTCATTTCGGATACATTTTCCCCTAAAAATTTAATATCCTGCTACAATATAAGACAGTTCTTCACGATCTCTACACAGTTATCTGTTACAAATAGGCAACTTTAATGTGGAAATTCTGAAATTTAGTAATTTTCCACAGAGAAATATTAGTTTTTTGTAAAAAATGTGACCTGGTTCTACTTTTTTATATCTGAATGTGATTAGATTGTAGCCAGTATTATAACAACATTTTTAACAAAACAAGATTAACCAGAGCTAAGGAGGAAGTTTGGATATGAAATTTAAAATATTCACAGCCAGCATCCTAAGTCTTATCATGCTGTTCTCGATTCAACTTGGCCATGCCGTAGTTATAAAAACAGAGCTACCTAAAGCCTCTGTAAGTGCAATTGAAGTGAAAACCTCACCAATTGAAAAAGCAATTCAGCAACATAAAGCTGATAAAAATGCTTTTCATACTGAGGATGAACTTAAAGCGCTGACTGCGTTCAAATCAAATCCGACTCAAAGCTTTTTTGCAGCTCAAAACCTGCGCTTTACCCGCTTTGTGCAAAGTATCTTTTCTCCGAGCAATTCATAAGACTTAGTTTTAGTTCTCCACATTTGTTATATTTTGCTCATCCTGAAAAGCCGCATCATTCAATGTTGAATAAAGCATTAAGTGATGTGGCTTTTTCGTTATAATAGCTGCAATTTTATATTTAAGATTAGATCCGGTTATGACTGTTCGTACTCGTATTGCACCTTCTCCTACCGGTTTCCCGCATGTGGGAACTGCCTATATTGCCCTGTTCAACCTGTGTTTTGCCAAACAGCACGGTGGCGAATTCATTCTTCGTATTGAAGATACGGATCAGCTGCGTTCTACTCCTGAATCTGAAAAAATGATTCTGGACTCCCTACGCTGGTTAGGCCTGAACTGGTCAGAAGGCCCAGATGTCGGTGGTCCACATGCACCGTACCGTCAGTCAGAACGCATGAGCATCTATAAAAAATACGCAGAAGAACTGGTAGATAAAGGTCATGCTTTCTACTGTTTTGCAACAGCGCAAGAACTGGATGAAATGCGTGCTGAACAGCAGGCTCGTGGCGAAACTCCACGCTACGATGGCCGCGGTCTAAAACTGTCTAAAGAAGAAGTGGCACGTCGTCTGGCATCTGGTGAACCGCACGTGATCCGTATGAAAGTGCCAGCTGAAGGTGTATGTACCTTTAATGACATGCTACGCGGTGAAGTAGAAATTCCATGGGCGCAAGTCGATATGCAAATTCTGCTGAAAACTGATGGTCTGCCAACTTATCATCTGGCAAACGTAGTTGATGATCACCTGATGCAAATTACCCATGTGATTCGTGGTGAAGAATGGATTCCATCTGCACCAAAACATCAGTTGCTGTATAAATACTTTGGTTGGGACATGCCAGTCCTGTGCCACATGCCTCTACTGCGTAACCCGGACAAATCAAAACTGTCTAAACGTAAGAACCCAACTTCAATCAATTACTATAAAGACATCGGTGTATTGCCAGAAGCGTTGTTGAACTATCTGGGCCGTATGGGCTGGTCAATGCCAGATGAGCGTGAAAAATTCACTTTGGCTGAAATGATTGAACACTTTGATATTAACCGTGTCTCTCTAGGTGGTCCAATCTTTGATGTTGAAAAACTAAA
Source organism: Acinetobacter sp. UBA3025 (assembly GCF_002367915.1). Taxonomy (NCBI): domain Bacteria; kingdom Pseudomonadati; phylum Pseudomonadota; class Gammaproteobacteria; order Moraxellales; family Moraxellaceae; genus Acinetobacter; species Acinetobacter sp. UBA3025. Next base: position 524 of record NZ_DFDO01000289.1, on the reverse strand, counting down.
CTGGTTGAATGGTCAATGGATTAAAGCCCTCTCTCCTGCTGAACTGTTAGATACCTTACTGGCCTGGAAAGCAGACCGTGCCAAACTGGAAGAAATCGCTGCTGCAATTCAACCACGGATCAATCTGCTGTCTGAAGCAGTGAACTGGTCAGCGCATTATTTCAACCATTTCCCGACTTTGACTAAAGAACAGTTCGAAAGCAAAAAACTTTCTGAAGAACAAGTGCGTCAAAGCCTGCAATTTGCGATCTGGCGTCTGGAAAGCCTGTTCACCTGGAACAATGACACTGTCAGCCAAACGCTGATGGATCTGGCGAATCAGATGGGCATTAAATTACGTGACTTTATGCCAGCGTTCTTTATTGCGATTGCCGGTTCAACCGCTTCTACCCCAGTCATGCAGACCATGGTTACCATTGGTCCGGATCTAACTTTTGCCCGTCTGCGCCACGCGCTGGAAGTGGTCGGTGCTCCTAGCAAGAAAGAAGTAAAAGCTTGGGAAAAACTGAATGAGAGTCTGAAAC
>NZ_DFDO01000044.1:0-5024 GCF_002367915.1 Acinetobacter sp. UBA3025 | reverse complement strand
GATAGCTTGATCTGCCTTGAAATTTTCCTGAATATGTTTGGCAGCACTCATGCCATATACAAAACATTCTAAAAGTGAGTTGCTGGCCATGCGGTTAGCACCATGTAAGCCAGTATAAGAAGTTTCACCAATGGCATAGAGCCCGGCAATATCGGTCTGACTGTTTTCATCTACGACCACACCGCCACAGGTATAATGCGCAGCAGGAACCACAGGAATCATTTCCTTGGTGATGTCGATGCCAAGCTCTAGCAGACGTGCATATAAGGTTGGAAAGTGTTCCTTGATGAAGCTTTCATCTTTATGGGTAATGTCTAGCCAGACATGACGAATGCCCAGACGTTTAATTTCATAGTCAATCGCGCGTGCCACAATATCACGTGGTGCCAGTTCAGCACGCTCATCAAAACGCAGCATAAAACGCTCACCATCAGGTAGGCGTAAATAGGCGCCTTCACCACGCATAGCTTCTGTAATCAGGAATGAACGGGCTTGTGGATGATATAAACAGGTCGGATGGAACTGGTTGAATTCCATATTGGCAACCCGGCAACCGGCACGATAGGCCATCGCAATCCCATCACCGGTCGCGATATCAGGGTTCGAGGTATAAAGATAAGCTTTCATCGCACCGCCACAAGCCAGGGCAGTAAAGGGTGCTAAGAAAGTATGGACTTGTGCACTTTCTTCATTGAGTGCATATAAACCTAAGGCGCGATTTTCACCATCTAAGCCCAGTTTTTGTGAGCAGATCAGATCAATCGCAATGTAATTTTCAAAGATGGTAATATTTTCTTTTTCCTGAGCGCGCTGTACCAACGTGGTAGAAATGGCACGCCCAGTCGCATCAGCTGCGTGAATGATTCGGCGCTGTGAATGGCCGCCTTCACGGGTCAAATGTAATTGTTCCTGCTCATCCAGAGTAAATTGGACGCCGTGTTTCAGCAGAAAATCCACCGAAGGCTTACCACCTTCCACCGTCTGCTTCACCGCATCCATTTCACACAGATGTACACCTGCAATCATGGTGTCATCAATATGCTGTTCAATCGAGTCTGTCTCATCCAGTACTGCTGCAACGCCGCCTTGTGCATAATAGGTACTGGCATCAGTCAGGGTAGATTTGGCAAGAACTGCAATATTAAAATGTTCAGGCAAAGAAAGTGCTAGACTAAGACCGGCACCACCACTGCCCACAATGATCACGTCAAAATGATGGGTAAGGGGAAAATTAGACATGTCCATCAGCTAATTGAAAAAAAGTCCGTTAATCAGAGCGCTTTTTTGTACAAAAGGCAAGCGTTTAAGTGCTCATTTATTGATGAAAAAAATTAATAAAAGCTTTAACTTAATGCTTTAGAAAAATTAAAGGTTGCCAACATTCAAGCTTTCGAACATATTGTTACTTAAAATATATGAAGTTTGTGATAAAACCTATTTACATAAATTTATCAACAATTTGGGTGAATAATTTATATGAAAATTCTGGATTTAAAAAAAGGATTATTTGCAGCGACTGTTACCATGAGTGCTGCTCAGTTACAGGCAGTAACACCCGTCGATTTTTCTAACCTGGTTGATCAGGTTAGTCCGGCAGTTGTCAGTGTGAGTGTTGTCAAGAAAATGAGCGAAGAAGAGCTCTTGCAACAACAGGTTCCTGAAATTTTACGCCGTTTCTTTGGTAATCAGGTGATTATTCCGCAGCCACGTGTACCGCAGGAAAAAACCGGATATGGGAGTGCCTTCTTCATTAGTAAGGATGGCTATCTGCTGACCAACCACCACGTAGTTGAAGATGCGTCTAAAGTGACAATTACCTTGAATGATCGTCGGGAAATTGATGCGACAGTCGTAGGAAGCGACGAGCGTACTGACGTCGCTTTATTGAAAGTCAATGGTTCAGGTTTCCCGGAACTGCGTACTGGTGATGTTGATAAATTACGTGTAGGTGAGCCTGTACTAGCAATCGGTTCACCTTTTGGTTTTGACTACTCCGCTTCTGCCGGGATTGTCAGTGCCAAGATGCGTAATATGATGGGCGAAACCGCAGTCCCATTTATTCAGACTGATGTGGCCCTGAATCCAGGTAACTCGGGTGGACCGCTATTTAACCAGCGCGGTGAAGTGGTTGGGGTGAACTCACGAATCTTCAGTGGTACTGGCGGTTATATGGGCCTGTCATTTTCGATTCCCATTGATGTCGCTATGGAAGTGGCTGACCAGCTGAAACGTGATGGTAAAGTGACCCGTTCTTATCTGGGTGTAAGCCTGCAAGATATCGACCGTACTTTGGCTGAATCTTATAAATTATCTAAGCCAGAAGGTTCTTTAATTACCCAGGTGGCACCAAACTCGCCAGCGGCTAAAGCGGGTCTGCAAGCCGGTGATGTGATTTTAAAATACAATGGTACTGATATTTCACGCACTAGTCAGTTGCTGAACTATTTGAACCGTTCTGCACCTAAACAGCAGATCCAGTTAGAAGTATTACGTGATGATAAACGCCGTAATATCAATGCAACACTCACGACTGCGCCAGATGAAACGCCAGCCAAAGCAGGAAACCAGGCTCAGCCAAATAAAGGTCCGGTATTAGGCGTTACTATTCGGGAATTAAGCCCGGCTGAAAAAGAGCGTTTAGAGATTAAGGGTGGTGTAGTCATTCAGGATGTTCGTAGAGATGGGATCGCAGCTCAGGCACGGATTATGCCCAATGATGTCGTGACTCAAATCAATGGTAAAGCAATCTTGAACAGTAACCAGTTTGTGGAAGCTGTGGCAGATTTGAAAAAAGGTAGTGTTGCCCGTGTCGGTCTGATTCGTCAGGGTCAACGTGCCATTGTCGGGATGCGCATTTCATAAAATAAATGAATCTTCAATAATAAAAGACCGCTTGTATAGGCGGTTTTTTATTTTTCGCAATTTACCCGAGGCATAATTTCTGTAGACTCTGTATATAGAAAAAATTGCGATAAAGGATTAGAGAAAAGTGACCGGTATTTTTGACCAAGTTTTGAAGGTACAACCTGAACATATTGATCGTCTAGGACATGTGAATAACGTAGTTTATGTGCAGTGGATGCAGGATGTGGCCTCGGACCATATCGAGCAATTAGGACTCGGTTTAAATGAGTATCTGCAACTTAAACATGCCATGGTTGCAGTTGAACATCATGTCCAGTATCGCAAGGCGGCATTTGAAGGGGATGAGCTAATTTTAAGAACATGGTTAAGTGATCTAAATGCCTTGTATTCATTCAGACAGTATGCATTTTATCGTCCACAGGATCAGAATGTCCTATTTACCGGTAGCACGCAGTGGGCCTGTATCGAAATTGCGTCGGGTCGACCGAAGCGTATGTCGCCAAGTTTTACCCAAGCTTATCAGCCCCTCTCAGACAGTATTAACCCTTATGATTTTTCTACTTTATATTTGAGTGAAGAAGCAAAGGTGATAAGAGAAGAATCAATCTAATAAGGTGATGATATCGAGATTGAATAGAGGTTAGCTACCAAATAGGAAGCAGCCCATTTAACAATCTGTTTTCTTGGAAAAAAGCTGAGGAAAAGAAAATAAAAAATAAAGCAGTTACGTATTTAAGATAAGCGAGAGAGAAGAAAGATAATTCTCTTTCTGTATCTCCATTCTGCTATAATCCTCGGCAATTTCTATTCGGCTTTTGTTATGCAATGACTTTTTAAATTGCATGACGCGTTTTTTTCTCAAGGTAGCCCATGGCGCAAGCTAAAAAATCTGTTGATATTAAAAACATTCGTAACTTCTCGATTATTGCGCATATTGACCACGGTAAATCGACTCTGGCAGATCGTTTTATTCAAACTTGTGGTGGTTTGCAGGATCGTGAAATGCAGGCTCAAGTTCTTGATTCTATGGAACTTGAACGCGAACGTGGGATTACCATCAAAGCGGCTTCGGTCACCTTGTACTATACCCATCCAAATGGCCAAGAGTATCAGTTGAACTTCATTGATACCCCGGGACACGTGGATTTCTCTTATGAAGTTTCACGTTCTTTGGCGGCCTGTGAAGGTGCACTACTGGTGGTAGATGCAGCACAAGGTGTAGAAGCGCAGTCTGTTGCAAACTGCTATACCGCCATTGAGCAGGGTCTGGAAGTTTTACCAGTACTGAACAAAATTGACTTGCCACAAGCTGAACCCGAACGTGTAATTCAGGAAATTGAAGATATTATCGGGATTGAAGCGACTGAAGCACCGACCTGTTCAGCAAAAACTGGCCTAGGTATTGAAGGTGTGCTTGAAACGCTGGTGAATGTCATTCCTGCACCAACAGGTGAACGTGATGCACCGCTGCAAGCGTTGATTATTGACTCATGGTTCGATAACTACCTGGGCGTAGTATCTCTGGTTCGTGTGAAACAGGGTCGTGTTCGCAAGGGCGACAAGATGCTGGTGAAATCGACTGGTCAGACACATATCATCACTTCAGTCGGTATTTTCAATCCGAAGCATACTGAAACCGATATCCTTGAAGCGGGTGAAGTTGGTTTCGTGATTGCCGGTATTAAAGACATTTTTGGCGCACCAGTGGGTGATACCATTACACTGGCAACTACTCCAGAAGTTCCAACACTACCTGGTTTCAAAAAAGTAAAACCACAGGTATATGCGGGCCTGTTCCCAATCGATTCCAGTGATTTTGAACCTTTCCGTGAAGCATTGCATAAACTGCAAATCAATGACTCTGCGCTGTTCTTTGAACCAGAAAGTTCTGATGCTCTAGGCTTCGGTTTCCGCTGTGGCTTCTTAGGTATGCTGCACATGGAGATCGTACAGGAGCGTCTAGAACGTGAATACGATCTGGATTTGATCTCTTCAGCACCAACGGTAATTTATGAAGCAGTGATGAAAAATGGCAATACCATTTACATCGATAGCCCGTCAAAAATGCCAGATGGTTCAACTGTTGAAGACCTGCGTGAACCAATTGCAGAATGTCATATTCTGGTACCACAAGAATACCTGGGTAATGTCATGACCCT
>NZ_DFDO01000083.1:3456-9336 GCF_002367915.1 Acinetobacter sp. UBA3025 | reverse complement strand
TGAAACTCCGGTGATTTTAAATAATGTCGGTCATATGCCGATTCTGGAAGCAGAAAAACAGGTCGCCCAACATTATTTGCCTTTCCTGGCCAAGACACAGACCCTAAAAAATCCACTAGCTGATAAACTCATTCCTTTCAATTAAGTTTCAGAGAAGTTATGCAGAAACACCCGATGATTGAGCAGTTGATTGATGCTCAACTTGATTTTCTTGATCAGGTATTTTCTCAATCTGAAACCATTCAAAGCGAGTTTCATGAGTTTTATCTCTGGTTGCGCAAGCAGACGCTTAAAGATCTGTGGAGCTGTGAACTGATCAATCAGCTGCTACAAAAGCAAATTCTGGATACTGCTGCCAGTTCTTTTCTGATTGAGCAGATTGCCGAACATATCCGGTTCGCATTGGTTCATCCAGCCAATGATACAACCAAAATTGCCGATGTCATTCCGGTACTGACCATAGATAAAATTGCACAATATGTGGCCAGCAAAAGTGGTCACCGTCAGCGCCTGATCAAAGCGGTGGTGAATAATCCTGCTTTTTCAGCCATGATTACGCAACTGATCCAGCATTCGATTCAGGATTATCTGGATAATTCTGTAATTGCCAAGAGTGTTCCAGGCGTTTCCCGTTTCATGAAAATGGGCAAATCTGTTCTGGAAAATGTTACGGATTCCAGTCTGGACAATACAGTTGCCCGTTATTTGCAAAAAAATATTTTAAAACTCAGCCAAATGAGTGAGCATGTGCTGAACCAGCACTTTGATGATGACAAGCTATACCATTTTCAGGCCAATCTCTGGCATAAGATCAAAGACATGCCGCTGTCCGTGCTCAAGAACTATATTGAAACCCAGGATCTGAACCAGACGGTAAGTTTGGGGCACGAAATCTGGGATCATATGCGCCAGACGGAATATATGCAGCAGCAACTGCATGACGGGATTTATACCTGGTATGTACGCAATCAGGAACATACCTTTGACCAGTTATTGCGTGATCTAAATATTGATGAAGCATTGATTCAACATGAATTGAATGAATTGCTGACACCGATTATTCAGCAGATGATTCATCAGGGCTATTTGCGTGAACGTGCCCGTGCCTATCTGGCAAAATTCTATTATACTGAAAATACCTTAAAAATTTTAAAGATTGAAGACTAAAAAAAGCCGCTAGAAAGCGGCTTTTTCATATCTATGAATTAGAATTTGATATTCATACCCACGGTGTATCTACGACCATCAAGTACAATGTCATAATCGCCATTGGTAATTTCTTTATTTGCAATGTTATAAATACCAGCGGTCAACCTTAAGTTATCTGTCGCTTTAAAGACTGCACCGGCATCAAAAGTACCATATCCCGGTGTCCCATTATCCATAGAAGTACGGCTTAAATAATCACTGGTTTTGCCACGGTAATTATAGTCCATCCAGGTCGTCCAGGTATCTGAAACATCATAATCCAGACCGACATTCAGCATATGTTTTGGCATTTTATTTAAAGGCTGGCCTTTAAATTCGCCACTTTTTTGCTCAGTTTTTGTATAAGTATAACTTGTACTCGCGTGAAGATTATCCAGTACATCATAGTCTAATGTGAATTCAGCACCTTTCATTTCTGCATCGGAAACGTTTTTCATTTGGCTAACAAATCGATATGGCTTGCCATTTGCCGAACATTTCCATTCTTCTACAGGAGAACTATTTGTTGTTCCTGGCGTGTCACATAAACGATCTTCAACAATTTTATCTTTAAAATCAGATTTAAAGACCATTAAACTGCTTGTTAAACCAAGTTCAGGAGCCGAATAGTTAAATCCGAATTCATAGCTCGTGCTTTTTTCTGGAGACAAATCAGGGTTACCAATGATGACAGCACTGCCTTTTCCTGTTCTGCTACCAAAACCTTCTGAAATTTGGCTAATCGTTGGTTGTTTATAGCCTGTACTTACACCACCTTTCAAAGTTAAAGCATCAGTTAAATGATAAACACCATAGACACGCGGTGTAATTTCACCACCAAAGTATTCATCTTTATTGTATCGGGCGCCCACAGTTAAAGCGAAATCATCGGTAATGCTCCACTCATTTTCTGCATATAAAGCAAATAACCAACGGTCGAGTGAAGTGACCCCAGTAATATCGGCTAGACCATTTGTGGTATCAGTGATTTTTTCTTTTTGATATTGACCACCCACTGTTAATGCATGGTTACCCAAAAAGAATGAGCCTTGTGTATTAAAGACTTTTAATTCTTCATTTTTTTCGTCAGCAACGACACCACTATAAACTTTTTTAGTTGTTTCATCTTGATAGTATGAATCAAGGGTAAAATTATCGTAACGTGCTTTATGCGTTAAGGTATATAGATTTTTCTCATTTTCATTGATAGAGGCTTGAGTGGCAACATCCACACTTTTACCCAGTGTTGTAGTGTACTGCTGCCCTGTAAAATCATATCTCAAACCAATATCGTTATGTTCATCGACATTCCAAACCAGTTCAGTACCGAGCTTTCTCACTTTCTTCTCAGACTCACTTGAACCAGATTTTTGCCCTTCTCCACCGACAAAGTCACTTTCGTCATTCCCCTGGAAGTTACCATCTATACTTAAAGATAATTTATCTTGAATTAATGGGCCTGTGACATACATGCTGACGCCATAACTATCATTTGCATAATCATTATCAGACTTCGTATATTCAGGAGAAATACTTCCATGCCAATTACTAGCAGACGCTTTTTTAGTAATAATGTTAATTACACCCCCCATAGCATCTGAACCATAAAGTGATGACATTGGACCACGTACGACTTCGATCCGTTCAATCATGTCAATTGGTGGTAAATATGCACCAATTTTCCCACCGTCTGTGCCATTACCATTCACTGCTCTACCGGCACTAATTGGTCTGCCATCAACAAGGTATTTCGTGTAGGTTGCACCCATACCTCGGATTGTAATCTCTTTATTATTGCCGCCGCCTTGTACAGAAACGCCTGGCATATTTTTTACAGCATCAATTACATCTGTATATGATTTTTTTTGTAATTCTTCCGCGGTAATGACTGAAATAGAAGCAGGTGCATCTGCAATATTTTGTTCAAAACCGCCCGCTGTGGTTACCACAATGGTCTGCAATTTAGTAGCTTCAGTCTGTAATGCTGTTTTTTGTTCTTCAGTTACTTGATCTTGTGCTTGTACTGAAACAGCTAATGCTGAAAGCACTGCAAAGGCCAAAGTCGATTTCATAAACAGCTTACTCATATTCGAAGGTGCCCCAAAAGTTGATTTATGAAGAAATATTGCTGGAATTGTGACGCATTGTATCAAATGTAACTATAAATACAATTAGTATTGATAATTATTATCATTATTAAATCTAGATAAAAAAATACCCCGAGCATTCGAGGTATTTCTTACAAGCTAAATTTTATTAGAGACTTATTTGAAATAAGCACCTTCAGCTTGGGTATGGTCAGTCTGGTCAACCACACGTGCCAATTCAGGAATATGCTGTTTCAAGGTTGTTTCAACGCCTTGTTTTAAAGTCACATCAATTGCTGAACAACCCTGGCAACCACCACCAAACTTAAGAACTGCAGTTAAGCCATGCTCAGGATCTTCAATCACTTCAACCAGTGCACAGTTACCACCGTGACCTGCCAGACCCGGGTTAATTTCTGACTGAAGCACATAGGTAATACGCTCTTCTACAGAGGCATCAGGACCGACGCGTGGCACTTTAGAGTTTGGTGCACGGAAAGTCAGCTGACCACCAAAACGGTCTTTATTGTAGTCAATAACTGCATCTAGCAAGTATGGAATTGACGGAGAGTCAATATAGGCCGGAAAATCTGGATATTCCTGCTTATAGTCTGTAGGTACAACCTCATCAGGTGCACTATAAGCCATGCAACATTCAGCGCGCGGTGTACCCGGATTTTCAACAAACACACGTACGCCAATACCTGGTGTATTCTGTTTGTCCAATAGATCCTTTAAATACTCTTGTGCTGTCGGTGTAATCAAAAGATTTGGAATTTCTTCTGCAACCGGAGTGTTGCTGTTCTCAGTCGACATAACAATAATTTCCTCAAGCTGAAGCTGCTATTTTAACTGAAGATGCGGGGTAATTATAAAAATTCAACCAAAATTGTCGGATTTATTATAAAAGTCGCACTTTAGATTTGTTTTAATGGCATGATCATTGTCAAATAGATAGAACCAGAATTACTTATATGCTTGATTTACCTTTTAATCATACTGTCACTATTATTCTGATCACCTGTATTGTTTCTTTTATTGCTTTTTCAAAAGAAACGGTAATGAATCGTCTGATTTTCTGGCCGCCTGCCATGCAACGTGGTCAATATGACCGTTTCATTACCCATGGTTTTATCCATGCAGATGGCACGCATTTACTGTTCAATATGATCACGCTGTTCTTTTTCGGCAGCATTATTGAAAGTTTTTATCGCCAGTATTTATATGATCTGGGCTTTATTCTGTTTTATCTCGGTGGTCTGGTTGCAGCAATTTTGCCAAGTTATCTGAAACATAAAAATGATGCGCGCTGGGCCAGTCTGGGTGCTTCCGGTGCAGTATCCGCGGTTCTGTTCGCTTACATTCTATTTGAGCCATGGAAACTGATTTTCGTGTTCTTTATTCCAGTCCCTGCGATTATTTTTGCTGTTTTATATGTGGCCTATAGCATCTGGTCGGGCAAGCGCGGCAACAGCAATATCAATCACAGTGCTCATCTATGGGGTGCGGCATATGGTGTGGTGATGACGATTATTCTGGAACCACGACTTATTCCGCATTTCCTAAATAAACTAACCCAAATCCCCTTCTAAAGTTTTGAATGATTAAGGGATAGCAAATATCCCTTTTTTAATCATTCACATATGAAAATGATTTTCATTTCTATAAATTATGCTAATCTTGTCGCGAATTTAGAGGAATAAATATGAAATTTAAGACTTTAGTACTTGCCACAATATTAGGACTGACATCTTCTTTTACAGTTTCTGCACAGGTCACTTTCGACTATAAAGACCAAAATATTCAACTTAAAAAAGCTCCGAAAAAGATTGCAGTATATGACCTATCTGCACTGGATACCTTGAATGCACTAGGGCTTGAAGCTCAGCTGGTGCCTGCAGCAAGCTTTGCAGGCAATTTAAGCAAATACCAGCAGGGCAAATTCACCAAAGCTGGTTCACTGTTCGAACCGGATCTCAATGTACTAAAAACTGCTAAACCTGACCTGATTATTGTCGGTGGCCGTTCGGCTTCTAAAGCAGAGGCTGTTAAAGGTATTGCTCCGACTTTAGACCTTTCTCCAGATACTAGCCAATATATTGTCGATCTGACGGAACGTACCCATGTCTTGGCTCGTGCATTTGGTAAAGAGAAAATTGCTACTGAAAAGCTCGGTAAAATCGCAACGCTGCAGCAACAGCTTAAAAAGCAGACTGAAGGCAAAACTGCACTGATGCTGTTTGCGGTCGGTGAAAATTTTATGCCACATGCAGAAAATGACCGTTTTGGCTTTGTCTATGAATTAGCAGGTTTTAAACCAGTATTGGATCCCTCTGAACAGTCGGATGCACCCCGTCCAGAAGCCGGCTCTCCGGAAGCATTGAAAGCAACGGAGAAAAATGTTCAGCGTATTACAGCAGCCGTTGAGAAGAATCCGGATTACATCATTATCCTGGATCGTGGTGCAGTGAATACCCAGAAATATACCGCTCAGGATAATATTCAGAAACACCTTGCCCTAAAAAATGCCAAAGCCTTGGCAGAGAAAAAAGTGATCTATGTGAATGCTGATGCCTGGTACATCACTGGTGCAGGTTTGGACAAT
>NZ_DFDO01000083.1:0-3342 GCF_002367915.1 Acinetobacter sp. UBA3025 | reverse complement strand
TGCAGGTTTGGACAATACCGCTTTCATGCTGGAAGAACTCATTAAAGGCACAGCGAATTAATTTTTAACCCATTACTAAACAGGAAGCTTCAAGCTTCCTTTTTATTTGAAACATCTAGTAATAAATTAAGACCCAAGACTGGAATTTAATGCCAACTCAGGAAGCAACTTAGCAGCGATAATGTATACATCTGTATATTAATTGCTGTAAATCGCGAGATATTTTGCATGTCCACTTCCCTAGACGGTCTTCAATTTCCCATTTCTGCTTCACAACAAAAACCAAGCACATCGAAAATCGGCCGTAATATTATTTCTGAAGCCTTAGGCGCAGTCGATCCTGTACATGCTACCGCAGCACAGCAGGAAAAGAACTGGCGTAAGCAATATCCGCTGCACTTTAAACATCTGGTTGAAGATGGATTACGCTCTGCGGGTGCAGCACTGAGTATTGCCAAGCAAGGTCTGGAAACTGCACATGCCAGCTTTGAATTTTATCGTGATGGCCAGAAGCATCTACTGAAAGATGTGATGTCTCTGCCTGCGCAGAACCTGAATACTTTCCAGCTGAAAGGCCAGTCTGAAAAAACCCCAGAATGGTATGTGCCCTATCATGGCAAGAAGTTGCAAGGACAAGCATTACTAGATCAGATCCAGTCTTGGGAAGAACTTGGCATCGTCGAACCCAGTCATGCCAATGCCTTGCGTGAATGTATTGCCCATCCGGAATGGTTTGACCTATCCGATCGTACCACTGTTCTATTTGGTGCCGCTTCTGAAGCAGGTCCACTGACCTGGTTGTCGAAATGGAAAGCCAATATCGTCGCAATTGACCTGCCGAATACCCGTGTCTGGGGTAAAATTCTGGATACAGTAAGTCAAGGCAACGCCACTTTATATGCACCATCAGTTGAAGCGCTTCCTGCTGATACTTCACTGGACATTTTAAAAGAAAAACTGGGGACTAACCTGCTCACTCAGATTCCAGAAATTGCACAATGGCTGATTCAATTTGAACAGGATCTGGATCTCGCGGCGATTGCTTATCTGGATGGTGAAAAGCACGTACGTGTTTCCATGGCGATGGATGCCATTATGAAATATGTCAGTGAGCAGAAAGCCAATACCAGCCTGATGTATATGTGCACCCCGACGGATGTATATGCAGTTCCAAAAGAAGTGGTGCAGGCTTCACAAAGCAAATACCAACAGCTGTCAAAACTGGAAAGTACGTTAACCAAAGGCATTTCACTGATTTCACGCAAGCATTTTTTCCAGAAGAATGAGCAGGATCTGTTTAAGGTTGGCGACAAGTCCTATGGTGTTTGCGACTGTCTGGTCGTTGAGCAAGGTCCAAACTATGCACTGGCTAAACGCATCCAGCAATGGCGTGCAACATTGGCTCGTGCCAACGGGCAGCAAGTGAGCATCAATATCGCTCCTTCAACAACGACTTATTCAGTGACCAAGAATCCACTGCTGAAAGCTGCCTTTAATGGTGCTAGCTTGTTTGATGTAGAAGCGTTTGCACCTGAAACCACCAATGCGATTATGGCAGCCCTGTGGATTCACGACCTACGTAATCCTGAGTCAGTCGCCAATCCTGATGTACAACTTAATCATCCACTTGAGTTGATGATGTCTGGCGCGAATCATGGCGGTTTATGGCGTGTGGCTTATCTGGCACGTACTGCTCTGCCTTTTGCTGCGTTATATGGTTTTGCAACGGATAAACTGCCGAAAGGATTGTTGGGTAAGTTGAAGAAGTAATTTTTTCTGAAATAAAGATGAAATCAATTTTATTGGTCAGGCGACATGGATGTCGCCGTTAGGCTGTGATATAGGGACATATCATCAGCCTAACAAAAGATTTTTGTTACCTTGCGAAGTGCACTTCTCATCTTTCAAAAGTAAGGCTAAGAAATACTCATTTTTTACATTTAGTTGAAATTAGCTATTAATCCCTCTATTGAAAGTACTTTTAGCCTTCTGATTACCCTCACCCCCTTGCGCAGCAATGCTACTCATCCCATAGGGCGAGGGAGCATCCCTTATATTTCTAAAAGCCATGAGATAATAAAAGTCTCTTATTTTCAGAAAGAAAATCGCTATTTCTTAAGGCTAAAACTTTTCTAGCACCCATAAAAAAACGCTGCCTAAGCAGCGTTTTTTACATCGAATTTCTTAGAACACTTTCAATAGAATCCAGTACAAACCACCGGATAAACAGATCGTTGCTGGCAGTGTAAACACCCAGGCAGATAGAATCGATTTGACCATCTTAAAGTTTAGGCCCGACTTGTTCGCCACCATGGTACCTGCAACGGCAGAGTTCAGGACGTGAGTGGTAGAGACTGGCATACCAAAACCATCAGCAGCCGCAATCGTAGACATCGCTACCAATTCGGCAGACATCCCCTGACCATAAGTCATGTGCTCTTTACCAATCCGTTCACCCACAGTCACGACAATTCGTTTCCAGCCGACCATCGTTCCCAGACCAAGTGCCAAAGCTGTTGCCACTTTTACCCAAGTCGGAATGTATTGCAAGAATGAATCCAGATTGTCGCGATACTCATCAACGGTTTTTTCCTGAGCCTCGCTCATTGCCGGTAAAGCTTCTGCTTTATCCAGACGTTTAAATGCTGTAGTGCTCAAGTACATATCATTACGGAATTCTGAAACTTGCGTTTCTGGGACATCCTTAATATTGCTGTAGCTACCGACTTTATCACCCAAGTGATCCGTCAGGCTTGCCAATGCAGGTACGACTTCTGCATTCAATTCTTTGGTTTGAATGTATGTGGTAATGATGGCACGTGCTTTTTCATCCGGAATATCTTCATGCTGCGGATAAATCGCATCAGCCGTTTGCGCAGACAACTGACCAAAAGACTGGATATGTGCTGCATCCAGATTTTTGTTTAATGAATACGCCAAAGGTACACAACCGATCAGAATCAGCATGATCAGACCCATACCTTTTTGACCGTCATTTGAACCATGCGCGAAGCTCACACCAGTACAGGTAAAGATCAGAATGGCACGAATCAGCGGTGGCGGTGGCTTGTTCCCTTCAGGTGGCTTGAACAGTTCAAGCTGCTTTCTGAAGATCTTTTTCACCAGCAGGAATAGCACTCCAGCAAAAGCAAAACCGATCAAAGGTGAGAACAGCAATGCTTTACCAACTTTCAGCACCTGCTCCATATCCACACCAGAAGCGCCACCACCCGAATTCAGCAGGTAGTTCATGATGCCTACACCCAGAATCGAACCGATCAGGGTATGTGAACTGGAAGCAGGAATGCCAAGAAACCAGGTGCCCAGATTCCAGAGAATCGC
>NZ_DFDO01000079.1:0-2874 GCF_002367915.1 Acinetobacter sp. UBA3025 | reverse complement strand
TGTATCGTCTTTTGAGCTTGAAGCAATGTACGATTATAAGATTAACCCGTTAGGTGAGGTGGCCTAACTTAAATAAAAAAGTATCCGACAAACCCGGTACGGTTCACAATTGGAGCAGAAATTATGCTTGAATACATTCTTGAATGATGCTGAAAAGTCTTTGATTTTTAATTAATAAATAAGAGTATCCATGTCTACCCTCAACTTTACTTATTTTCAGATAGCAACCAATCGAGAGCACTCATTTTTACAATACCATTATAATTTGCTTCAGCCCCTATCGTGTCTAAGGTAAGTAAATATTTGGGATACGAATCAGAAATTTTCTGTAATGGACGTAACTCTCGGCTGAGTGTCTCCTCATTGAGCGTTTCTAATGCCACTTGATAATAAGTTAAATTCTGTAAAGTATCGACAGCAACAAAATCAATTTCATATTCATCAACCCGCCCTACATAGACCGTATAACCTCGTCTGATAAGCTCAAGATAAATTACATTTTCTAAGATATGACCTTGATCAGCATTAGCATCAGGCAACATAATCCGGCGCAATCCGACATCAACTAAATAGTATTTTTCAGAGGATTGTAATAACTCACGCCCGCGTACTTTAAATTGTGCAGCACTATAAAATAACAAACTGTCCTGTAAGCCCTGAATATAGCGTTTTACTGTTTCAAATGAAATTTTAACCCCACTTGAAACAAAGGTATTTTTAATTTTATTGATGGAAATAGGTGAGCCTGTCACGCTTGCCAAATATCTTGCGACACGCTCGAGAGAGTTAATATCGGCAGTATTCAAACGGGGAATAACATCTTTAAACATTACACTGGCATAGACCGCTTGCAAGTAATCATAAGTTTCTTGCTGGCTAGTCATGGCAAGCGTATAAGGGAAACTACTGCGCGTATACATGGCATACAAATCACGATTGGATAATTGTTGGATGATCGGATTATTTTCAATATGCCACTGTTTAAATTCTTGGAATGACAAAGGTAGAACATGTTGCTCGATATAGCGTCCTGTAAGTAAAGTCGCAAGTTCTCCACTTAGAAAGAATGCGTTTGAGCCTGTAATATATAAATCGATATAATCCCGAACATATAAAGAGTCGACCACTTTCTCAAAATTGGTAACATGTTGTATTTCATCTAAAAAAACATAGTTTTTTTTACTTTTATCAACTTTGGACAATACATAATCATGTAGTTTACGGTAATCGGTGAGTTCTTCAAATTCCATAAATTCGAAATTGATAGCAATGATGTTTTCGGCTTGTACACCCTGTGCTTTTAGGTCTTGTTGAAACATCGCTAACAAGGTGGATTTTCCAGAGCGACGCACACCTGAAAGTACTTTAATGACATCACGGTCTTGCCATGTATTCAGAAATTTTAAGTAGCCATCACGTCGAATATTAGCGCTTCTCATTGTTTACACTTAGAATCTAAAGTTTTAATAAATTCTATCAAATTTTAGAACTCATATGTAAATACATTTAACTTTTAAAAAAGTTTAAAGGTTAAGTGAAACATTCAAAGCTGCTGTTGAAGCATGCAAACAGTAGATCTGATAAAAATCCAAATTCTGTCTTTTTAATTATTTTCCATGTCATGTTATGTCATTGATGCTGCGACTTAACTGCTATATAAATTAAGTGAAAAGTAAAAGGAATTAATATGTTAACTAGAGTGGAACTCATTTTTGTTGTGCTGATGGTCTCAGCCTTAATCCTCATTGCTTATGAAATGCTAAAAGGTTTATTTTAGGGCATCTATACAATTTTTGATCAAAAAAAAGCCCACAGAGGGAATCTATGGGCGAAACTAAGGACCTTGACGGTCATTCAGAAACTACAGCCAGCTTCTGGTTGTGATTCTGAACTGAATTAAAAATAACCACATTGGCTGAATGTATCAAAAGTTAAATCATGTGATTAATCATTGATACATCTGCAAAAATGAGATCATCGCTCTGCTGATCAATACAGTAATTCACCAAACAAATCCGCTCTAATCTCTTCCAGACTCAGATCTGATTTCATTCTATTACAGATGGGATGAACCAGCAGACCATTCTCTAGAACGCCTTGCCCACCTACGGCTTTGGCAATCCGATGATCCGATTCAGTAGAATCAAGATAGATCAATCCATCACAAATGAGGCAAAAGTTATGATTACCCACCAGAAAATTGTGCTTAAGCAGACTCTTGGTTAATGCCGAAAAGGCCTTGGGCTTTGACCGAGAAATTGGACTAATCGACTCCACATATCCCACCACATGCTTGACCACTGCATCATCATAACCACCCAAAAATCTTTCGACATAAAACTCGTTAAAGTTTATGTACTTGAAGGCCTTAGACATGGACAGAATAAAGGTATTCAGGCATTCCTCATCATCAAAATCAACTTCCATTTCCAAGCTTAAGCAAATAAAGGCTTTATAGACAATTTGTAGCCGATCATAGCCCTTGATACCACTGCCGAACTTGCCGACCGTTTCAGTGGTCGCCACGGGGAAATTAGCAATCAAGAACTCAATACTACGGCGTACCCGGGTGAAGTCTTTGAAACTAATCGTTCGATGATGAATCTGCATGCGGCTTTCATGAATTTCATACACAATTGAAAACCATGCAAGAAAAGAAGTAATCTGAAAACGCTGGTCCTTATAAAAATATAAGTATGGATGAAAGCCCAAACTCGGAACCCCAGTATTTTTTACAGGCGTCGCTATTCTGCAAAGAATGGTCAACAGATGCGACATCAGGTTTTCAACGCGTTCCCCCTGATTCAGACTCATAATATTATGAATCTGATCACCAGCAATGATATTCATCAACTCATTGACCAAGCCAATTTT
>NZ_DFDO01000126.1:0-9196 GCF_002367915.1 Acinetobacter sp. UBA3025 | reverse complement strand
GCGAAAACTCGATGATAGAAGGCAAATTGATGTTTGAACACACTAAAAATATGAAGAAATATTATAAATTACTAAGCTTGAGTGTGGCGTGTTTCTGTTCAATGAGTGTGCAGGCAGCAGAAGAACAATTTAATGATGCCTTACGCGCGGCAAATGCTGGAAATATCGGACAATTACAACAATATCAGTCTGCCATGCAAAATGATGTCTTGGGCTATTATCCTGAATACTGGATTCTGAACCAGAATCTTGGCTCACAACCTGCCAGTCAAATTATCAGTTTCGCCCAACGTTATCCTCAGTCGGCCATGGCAGAAAAACTCGCAGCCGATTATGTCGAAGAAAAAGTCAAAATGGCTGACTTTTCTACTGCGCAACCAGTTCTGCAATATGTCACCAATGCCGATCCGGCTGAAGCCTGTGCAGTTGCACAAGTCCGTGCCAAAAGTGGCGATCAGCTGGTTTATGCTGAGTTTAAGGATGTTTGGCTAACCACCAATTCTCAACCTGAGTCTTGTACAGGCTTGGGACGCATGATGTTATCCAGTCCGCTTATGACCAATGAAGACCGCCAGCAGCGTTTGTGGGTGCAATTACGTGCTGGTCAGTCTGGACAGGCTATTGCCACTGCACAAGGTTTAGGGCTTAACCTGTCTCTGGCTCAGCTCAATACGATTCAGGCCAATCCAACCAATTATTTATGGTCAGCCCCTAAAAGTACTGCCGCTGATCATGCCTATCTGATTTATGCGTTGGGGCGTCTGGCAGATAGCGATCTTGATTCAGCAATGTCCATTGTAAAACGTACTGCTGAAGGCACACCGGTACAAGTACAAAAAACACTATTCAGAACTGTGGGTTATATCGGCGGCACTACGGTAATGAAAAATAACTTCAACCGTGAAGTGCTGAACTATCTGGATGCCAGCTATGGTTTGCCATTTAGTCCGGAAGAAGCCGAAATTTATGCCCGTCAGGCGATTCGTTTTAGTGCCTGGGAAAGTCTGATTCGTGCCATTGATGCCATGAGCGTGAACCAGAAACAGGAAGACCGCTGGCAATACTGGCTGGCACGTGCCAGTGAACAGCGCACAGATCGCGCTTCAAAACAGGCAGCAGAAAGTATCTATAAAAAACTGGCAGTCGGCGAGGATTATCATAACCTGCTAGCACGGGATAGATTAGGCCAGTTAACGGCTTCTACACCGAACTCGGCACAGCCATCCAGTCAGGCCATGCAACGTCTGAATCAGGATATTCATTTCCGCCGTGCTTTTGCCTTGCGTAATATTAATGCGCCAGAAAATTATATTAACCGTGAATGGAACTGGGCAGTTCGTCAGGCTTATTTAAGAAAAGATGACGATTTACTGTTGGCAGCAGCCAAACGTGCGATGGATATGGGCTGGTATGACCGTGCCATTTATGCAGCAGATCGTACTGCGGACAAGCATAATTACAACTATCGTTATCCGATGCCACATCAGAATTATGTCGTGAGCCATAGCCGTAATGCCGGCATTGATGCTGCCTGGGCTTATGGTTTGATGCGTCAGGAAAGCCGGTTTAATACCGGCGCACGCTCTCATGTGGGTGCAGGCGGTTTGATGCAGATCATGCCGGACACCGCCAAACTGGTCGCTCGTCAAATGGGTGAAGCCTATAACCCGGCAGCCTTAACTGATATGAACACCAATATCCGTTACGGAACTTACTATTTATCAACAATTCAGCGTCAATTGAGCAATAGTCCAGTACTGGCTACAGCAGGTTATAATGCCGGCCCGAACCGTGCCCGCCGTTGGCAACCCGAATTCCAAAGTATTGCTGCGGATCAATATACCGAAACCATTCCTTTACTGGAAACGCGAGATTATGTGAAACATGTCATGACGAACGCGACATATTACGGTATTTTATTGGGACAGGGCGCACAATCGGTCGGTAAGCGTATGCAAGCCATTCCGTTACGTAATACACCATAGCATTCAAAAAATCTAAGGGAAGGATAGTTTGTTGATCAAGGGAATAAGGGGTGCTCAAATTTCTGCTGGATGGGCTGCACTTTTATTTTTAGCAGCAAGTCCAGCTGCCTTTGCATTGCCAACGGGTTATGTCATGGACATCCAGATGGTACCGGCACTTTGCAGTCTGGATCCGGCCTACAGTAAAAAAAGAAAATGTCTTGAAGGTTATTCCCTAAATATTTCCGGTCTCTATCCTCAAACCACATCAACACATTGTACTACTACCAGTTCTGCGAAGTTACCGCCTTTGCAGGCTAAAGTGGTGGCCCGTATCATGCCGGATGAAAATACCCGTGCATTGCTCTGGCATAATATTGGCGGTTGTATTCCGATGAATGCCACGCAGTATTTTCGTACTGTGATCAATCATGCTGATCGTCTGAAAGTTCCTGAAGAACTCACCGAGCAGGAAAGCCATACCGTTTCCATTGATATGCTGCGTTCCAAATTTCTGAAAATCAATCCGCAACTACCTTCAACAGCATTGCGCTTTAATTGTCATCAGACCCGCGCATCCAGCCTGCTCACCTCGATTCAGGTCTGCTACAACGCCAATGGGGGTTATAAAGGCTGTCCCGCAAACATTATTAATACATGCCCAAAAACTGTTACAATAAAAGGGACATACTAAGCTTTTTAGTCAAATTAATTTATATTTCCTATCATACTTTTGTTGAAATCCATTTTCTTTTACATGCATCTCGCAGAGGATTGGAGTACAATCTTTGCCGTTTATGATTATTAAGATTAGATAGAACAGCTATTTAATCATTATGACGATCCTCTCAATTGGAGATAATTACATGAAGCAACCTGTTCGCGTTGCCGTTACTGGCGCTGCTGGTCAAATTGGTTACAGCCTATTATTCCGTATCGCAAGCGGTGAAATGCTTGGTAAAGACCAACCAGTTATTCTTCAATTATTAGAAATTCCTGTTGAGAAAGCTCAGCAAGCGCTTAAAGGCGTAATGATGGAACTAGACGACTGTGCTTTCCCATTATTGGCGGGCATGATCGGTACTGATGATCCTAAAGTAGCTTTCAAAGATGCAGACTATGCTCTATTAGTTGGTTCACGTCCACGTGGTCCTGGTATGGAACGTGCTGATCTGCTTAAAGTAAACGGCGAAATCTTCATTGGTCAAGGCCAAGCACTGAACGAAGTTGCTAGCCGTGACGTTAAAGTTCTTGTTGTAGGTAACCCTGCTAACACTAACGCTTACATCGCAATGAAATCTGCTCCAGATCTTCCAGCGAAAAACTTCACAGCAATGTTGCGTCTTGACCACAACCGTGCATTAACTCAACTTGCTCAAAAAGCGGGTGTTGCAGTTTCTGACATCGAAAACATGACAGTTTGGGGTAACCACTCTCCAACAATGTATGCTGACTACCGTTTTGCTAACGTAAACGGCGAAAGCTTGAAAGACAAAATCAACGATGCAGCTTGGAACAAAGACGTATTCCTTCCAACTGTTGGTAAACGTGGTGCTGCGATCATCGAAGCACGTGGTTTGTCTTCTGCTGCTTCTGCTGCAAACGCTGCAATTGACCATATGCGCGATTGGGCTCTTGGCACAAACGGCAAATGGGTAACTATGGGTATTCCTTCTGACGGTTCTTATGGTATCCCTGAAGGCGTAATGTTCGGTTTCCCTGTAACTACTGAAAACGGTGAATACAAAATCGTTCAAGGTCTTGAAATCGACGAATTCAGCCGTGAACGTATTAATGTTACACTGAACGAGCTTGAAGAAGAGCGCGCTGCAGTTGCTGACATGATCAAATAATTTAATCTTTTAAGATTAAATTAAAAAAAGCACTCCATTTGGGGTGCTTTTTTATTGCTATTTCTAAAAAATTTAAAGAACAAAAAATAACATCTTGTGAAGGAGGGACAACTGAACTTTGTGAGTAGCTCATCTAGTTTAATAAGAAGAATCATCAACAAAAGAGGAGGTACTGAGATGTTAGAGCAGCGACCTACCATGGAACTTTTTTTTGAGCAACTCGGTTTGGATTCAAGCCCGGAAGCAATCGATGAATTTATTAAAACCCACCAGATTGGGATGGATGTCCCCTTACACAAAGCTCCTTTCTGGACCAAAAACCAGCATGATTTTCTGATTGGCCACTGGAAAGAAGATGATGACTGGGCAATTTTCGTAGATGTACTCAATGAGCAATTGCATATTGAGGCAGAGGGAAGTGGTTCTTGTGATCTGCCTTCTTCTAAGCGTCAATAATATTTTCAAATCAATGAACTGATTATTTTTATGATGGAGTGAGCGAATGGTATTAGAACAGCAAGTGTCTTTAGAATTATTATTTGAGCAATTAGGCTTGCCTGCTGATGAAGCATCAATTGATGAATTTACCAAAAATCATCAGCTACCATCAGAAGTGATTTTGCCGGATGCAGATTTCTGGAATGAGGGGCAAAGCGCTTTTCTTCGCGAACACTGGCATCAGGATGATGAATGGATCGTAATCATTGATAAATTGAACCAGCTTTTACATGTCGAAAGTGATAAAGAAGGTCCTGAAAACACTTAAGGGTTCTTTATACAAAAAGACACAACAAAACCTAGTCCTTTGACTAGGTTTTTTTTGTCTTATCTTATAAGTTAGTCCTATAAATAACTACAATATATCTGATATAAGGAGGGCATATGCTCGGGAAGAACCAACCATCCTTAGAAATGTTATTTTCTCAACTTGGCCTGGCTAACAGCCCAGCGGCTATCGAGCTTTATGTGCGTACTCATCAGCTACCTTCCCATATGTCATTGCATGAAGCACCTTTCTGGAATAAAGCGCAGCGTTCATTGCTAATTAGTCATTTGGTACAGGATGATGACTGGGCAATCTGGATTGATGAACTGAATCAGCAATTGCATCTGGATGCAGATCGACGCCGTCTGGCTTGAGTCAATTAAATTAATTCATAAAAAATGCCTCATCAATGTGAGGCATTTTTTATAAGAACAGATTTTGTTGTTCTAGTGCATACGGCTACGCAGAATCTGAATAAACCATTCCAGTTGACGATATTCATCAAATGCCGGATGCTGGCCTACCAGTTCATGGTCAAAATGGGCCGTTTTACTGTATTTATTTAGCCAGTGACGAGTCATGGCAGGCTCTTTCTTACTGGCAGATGCATAAGCCAGGAAGAAATAAATATCCGCATGCTCATAATTGGTCATCGGTTTTAGAATCTGCTGAGTAATGAGCGCATAACGATCTTCTTTGGTCAGCTCAAAGTAGATCATATAGGCTTTGGCCAGATGCAAAGACAGATTGATATACAAATCCAGGGGCATTTCTTCAAATTCAATCCGGCCCTGCTCCAGCAGAACAATCGCTTCTTGCAGGAAATGCACCTGCTCTTGACGTAACTGGCTAATAGTCACCAGTTGCAAACGAAGATCAGCCCGTTCAAGCGCCAACTCAGGCGTATTGCCATTTAAAAACAGCTGATCTGTTTCACCAATGCGTGTAATGATCTCTTTGGGGGTTGGTCGCATGAACGCAGTCCTCATATCTCAATGATTGCTATATGAGGCTGAAAATTGAAATTTAAAGCGTTGAAAAAGGATTAGAGTAAACGGGTATCACTTCTTAACCAGGCGGTGATTGATAAACGTTGATGTTTGGCTTTTAAAACTTCGTGCATTAAATCACTTTGGAAGAATGCAATACGGTTTGGTTTAGGCTGGATAATATGCCATTGATCATTTTTATCCTGCAGATGTAGTTCGCCGCCCCAGTTATCTTGCCAATCATCATGCAGATAATAAACCGCAGAAATCATCCGGCCATTTTTGCCTTGAGGATTATCGCGATGCAGGGCATAGAACTCACCCGCATTATAGCAGGCAAAATGGGCTTCCACATCTTTAATGCCGAGGAAGAAAGCGCGGTTCAGCTCATGACCTAAGGCCTGTAAGGTTTGCACATGCTGGTTAGAAATTTCCAGATCTTCATTGAGCCAGAGAATGTGATCACTGCGGATATTGCTAACTACGCCATTCTGAATGGCTGCATCACGAAAGCGTTCCAGATTGCTGGTACATTCAGCAATCAGCTGTTCAACATAGGATGGGGCATAAGCATTGTCGATCATGCTAAAACCATACTGATCTAGATCATCAAGAATCTGATCAACTGGCCAGGTTGCCGGGAGTTGAACTGCTTCCATAGAAACTCACCTAGAAGGGTAAATTGGGGTCGCGCTATTCTATGTAAGAATCGGGTCTGAACGAAACTATTTTTCATGTTAAAATAGCGGTTGATATTAGGAATTAATGAAACATGAATTACCGTCACCATTACCATGCTGGCAACTTTGCCGATGTCATGAAGCATGTATTGTTGCTTCAATTATTGACTCGACTCAATGCAAAAGATAAACCATATCGCTATGTAGATACACATGGTGGTGCAGGTAAATATGATTTATCCACCTCTGAAGCGCAAAAGTCAGGGGAATTCCTGAACGGTATTCATCGTCTGATCAAGCTGGATGATTCGGTCAAGCGTAATGCGCCAGAAGGTGTACAACAATATTTAAAAATTGTTGAGAAAATGCGTGAAAACTTTGGTAAAGGTGCATATCCGGGTTCACCTTGGTTTGCACTGGAAGGCATGCGTGAAATTGACAAGGCCACCATTTTTGAAATGCAGCGTGATGTGTTCCAGCAGTTACGTCATAACATTTTTGACAAACGCGCCGGTTTGCATGAGCGTGATGCGTATGAAGGCTTGCTCGCAGTCATTCCACCGAAAGAAAAACGTGGTCTGGTGATGATCGATCCGCCGTATGAGCTGGAGCGTAAAGACTTCCCACAGCTGGTTGAATTACTGGTTGCTGCTTATAAAAAATGGCCGACAGGCGTATTTGCAGTTTGGTACCCAATTAAAGACCGTGCCATGATTGAACGTTTCGAGAAGAAAATGTTCAAGACCGGGATTCGCCGTCAGTTGGTATGTGAAATCTGTGTATGGCCAGATGATACACCAGTGGGTTTAAATGGTTGTGGTTTACTGGTGATTAACCCACCTTGGAAGTTCTCTGAAGATGCAGACGAAGCGCTGCAATGGTTATTCCCGCATTTGCGTATGCAGGAAAATGGCGGTCATGCAGCAGTTCGTTGGTTAGTAGGCGAATAATATTTTAAAGATCGGGTCATAGTTAGGATCGACAAGAATGACAAGTACAAATAAGCCGGAACACGAATCTTCGAAAGATTTGCCATTTGATGGCATCACCTTCGAGGTGGAAGAGGTAGAGCATACCCAGGAAGGGCAAAGAGTTAAGCGTCGAGGTATCTATCTGTGGCCTAACCTGATTACAACCGCTGCGTTGTTATCAGGCTTTTACTCGATTATTGCCAGTATGAATGGCGAATTTCAGCAAGCTATTTATGCCATTTTCTTGGCAGCTTTATTTGATGGTCTCGATGGTCGTGTGGCACGTGCGATTGGGGCACAAAGTCCATTCGGTGAACAGTTCGACTCACTATCCGATATGCTGGCATTTGGGGTGGCACCGGCTATTTTGATGTATAGCTGGGGATTAAGTGATTTAGGTCGTATCGGGCTGGCGGCTTGTTTTGTCTATACGGCTTGTGCGGCTTTCCGTCTGGCACGCTTTAACGTTCAGATTGGCGTAGTGGACAAACGTTATTTTATTGGCGTTGCGAGTCCATTAGCAGCCGTCATTATTATTTCACTGGTCTGGGTAGGATTGGACTTCCCGGCTGTGTTTGATATTCGTGATTTTACTGTACAAATCATTAATGCTGCAATTATTGTAATCGTTGGCTTATTGATGATTTCTAATATCAAATACTATTCATTTAAAACCGTAGAGCGTAGACGGGTACCGTTTTTCGTGTTGCCGATCGCGGTGTTTATCTTTGCAGCGATGACTTATAATATTCCGGTAGGGATTCTCGTGATCTCTGTCATCTATGCCTTGTCTGGTTTCCTTACAACCTTTATGGCAAAAAGACAGAGTACCTTATAACAATATAAAAATAAGGAGTTTGAGATGCAGTTTCTTCAAGATTTTCTAGATCGTTCGAAACACCTGAATCAGACTCCTGCTGTTTCCCAGTATAATCTTGTCTATCATGGGCCAAACCAGAAATATAAAATTATTCATCAGGGCCTAACGCTTCCTGATCTGCCTGCACCCCTTCATTATCTTAATTTTCTGAGTATTATTGGTCAGCCTAATGCACCGATGTTGGCTAACCCGAGTGCTATTCAAACCAATGCACTGGATACAGCCACAGTAATCTGTAGTACCAGTCCGCATATGGCGGGACAATTAAATTGCTATTCAATCAAAAAGGATTGCAAGTTTCAGTATGGCCTGTTTCAGTTTCTAGATCGTGAAAAACTGACGGGCGACTTTCCACATTTTCGTTTACAACGTTTTGATTCTGAACTGGGCTTTGATCTCAGCATCCATACGACCAATCTGATTTCACACTTTACCCAAATGCGCTTTGCACTGGCTGATCATTGGTCTTTGCTTTGTTATTGTCAGGGCACCTTACATTATAAAGATCAGAAATACCTTATCGAGAGTTTAGGTAGTTTTGAATTTGCACGAAGCTTTAATTTTCCCTATTTGCCTTTAGCCTTTCTGACTTATCAGATTATTAATCTGAGTGAAGGACGGCAATTATTGTTGGCACAAATTCGAGATAGTCTGAACAGCATTGTGCAGTCACGAATTTATCTGCGTGACTTGAAAAATATGACCAGTCAAATGTTCGATCAAAAAGTCTATTTCAAGGTGCATCGTGTTTATCCGAGTGTGACTACTCCAAATGGGCAAAAGATGTATCTGCCGCGTGAGTTTGAATGGTGCTATGAAGATGGCAAAGGAATGCAGATCTGGCTGCAGGGACAAAGCCGAGGAGATTTCAAATTTGGTCTGGCTGCGGGTTATGTTGGAAGCTTTAATTACGAAGTTAGAATTAATGGCGAGACTGAGCATGGGGACGGGGGCTACTGTGAATATATAGATTGCCGCTCCTTGCGCTTTCAGGAACACAATAAAAAAGAGAAATTATTAAGTACATTGGCCAATCCTATACCTTTAATGCTCAAAAAATAGGGAAAATCGGCATTTTTGTAGAAATAATAAT
>NZ_DFDO01000134.1:0-7299 GCF_002367915.1 Acinetobacter sp. UBA3025 | reverse complement strand
AGTCTGGCCTCGGGCACCATTTTAATTCTGATTACAATGGTGCAATGAAAAATCTCCAGCATTCAGCTGGTTTTTTTATGCGTGATTATCACCAATAGAATGTGCCCTCCCCATGTCTGCATCCCGTTCTTTTGATCTAGCCAGATTGCAATTACGCCATCCTGATGCATTCTTTTGCAGCCTCAGCTATGGCCGTTATAAATATTTGAACCAGACCACTGATCTATATCTGTATTTACGTATCGGTATTCTGATCATGATCACAGGTTTTTGCTGCCTGTGTTTTTCGCTGCCGTTTTATCCTGACTTTGTGACTTCAAAATATCAGGCGCTCAGTGCTGGTACGATTGTCATGATCGGCATGCTCTATCCTTATATCTGGCGCGCCCAGTTTCAGGCGAAATACAGTTCTGCTCGCTATGCCAAGCGTTTACAACTCTGCCTGTATATGCAAACCCTGATTGCGATTCTGTCATTTACAAATTATCAGTATTTTCACTCAGCATTTATTACTTTGCCTTGCTTAGCCCTGCTTGCTTTCAGTAGCCTCGTACCAGTTTTAGTCGAGCCTTGCTTTAGAGTTTCGACTCGCAGCACCCTTTTGGTACGTTTGCAGAAAATCCGTCAACTGGCTTACTGGTCTTATCAGCAGTCGCAAAGCAAAGAGCCGGAACCGGTGCCTTATCAAAAAGATTTAAAACAGTATTATCTGGATTTGCATCGTAGTTGCATGCTGGAAGAACAGAAATTACTAGATGAAATTCATTATAAAAATTTAAAAGACGTATTTTCAGATCATTAAAAAAAGCCCTGTTTAACAGGGCTTTTTTTTACCATTCGCGGTTAACGACCAGTTCTTCCATTTCAATATCAAACAGACCCTGCTCTTGCACGACCATCATCATGGCCTCGGCAATATAGTCTGCGGCAGTATCATCCAGAGAAGAGTCCAGATCTTCAAACTGTGGCTTCATGGCATTGATGTCTGCCACAGTCTCATGGGCCAGCTGATATACATCCTGATCTGATAAACCGGATTTAGATACTTTTGAAGCAAAACGTTCGATGTGTTGCTTGATTTCTGCAACCAGAATATCGGGATAATATTCATCATCGAACATGGGGAGAAGTAAATCTGCAAACATTACAGGCACTTTAAAAGATGACAATCTAACTTAAGCGTGCCTGTATAGCACATTTCTGTTTAAAAGCCAAACAGCTTGTGCTCCTATATGTCTTTCAGCCCAGATTTAGGCATTTTGCATAGCTTTCCAGATTTTGATGGCGTCTGCTGTTACCTTGACATCATGTGCTCGAACCATACAGGCACCTTGCTGAATGCTCAGCAAATGCGCCGCAGCCGAACCTACTGCACGTGCTTGTGGTTCTGCACCATTCAGAGCAGCACCAATAAAACGTTTGCGGGATAAAGCAGACAAAATCGGATAGCCCATTTCTGTCAATTTATAAAACTCTTGCAACAGCTTTAAATTTTGCTGGGCATTTTTTGCAAATCCAAAACCAGGATCAATCATGATATGTTCAGCTTTAACACCGACATCTAGAGCATCTTGAACCCGTTGTGACAGTTCCCGAATCACATCCTGAGTTACATCATCATACTGATCCAGATTATTCATCGTAGTCGGCTCACCACGCATATGCATGATGATCACCGGAATATTCAGTTCTGCTGCCGTCTCTAACGCTTGTGGACGAGTGAGCGCGCGTACATCATTCCAGATATGTGCACCCACTTTCACGGCTGCTTTAATCACTTCTGGCTGTGAAGTATCAATCGAGATGATCACATCATGCTTGGCCAGTTCTTCAACTACAGGCACAACACGACGGATTTCTTCTTCAACTTCCACGACTGATGCACCTGGACGTGTAGATTCACCACCCACATCAATTACGGTGGCACCATCAGCAATCATTTCCAGGGCTTTTACTACTGCCTGATCTTTCTGATTGTGCAGCCCCCCATCGCTAAAGGAATCCGGAGTCACATTTAAAATTCCCATCACATGCGGCTGAGACAAATCCAGTTTCAAATGACCGAAAGTCCAGATCTGTGGTCGTAGTGGCTTCAGCTGCATGGTTCAATCCTAGTTCACAATAACCCCGGTATTGTCTTATGGAAAGATCAATAAAGCAAAGCTCAATCTATTCAATAGCTAGATTTCAAAATAGTTCTTATTGGAATATTGCATCAGCTTGGATTGCAGTAACGCTTTTACATCAACCCATTCGCTTTTTAAAATACTATAGATATAGCTATCTCTGAGTGTCACGCCATCTTTACGCAGCATATGACATCTAATGATGCCATCCTGTTTGGCACCCAGAGCTTCAATAGCTTTTTGACTTTTAAGATTCAGATGATCAGTCCGAAAGCCTACCACTTGAGCATTCAGCTCTTCAAATGCATGCTGCAACAAAAGATATTTACAGACCCGGTTTACATAGGTTCGTTGATAAGGTTTGGCATACCAGGTAAAGCCAATTTCAACGCGTGGAATTTCCGGCTTGATATCATGATAACTAGTGGTACCAATAGCGCGACCCGAATTCAGATCAATCACAGCAAAAGCCATTCTTTCACCTTTGGACTGCTGTTCAAAAGCTTGGGTAAAGTAGTGTTTAAGTTTATGTAGGTAAGGTACCGAATTATATAACACTTCCCCCAAGTCCCTTTCGGCACATGCATTTTCTAAGTCTGCAAAATGTTCCCAGCTCAGTGGCTCCAAACGTAGCTGATAAATACTGGATTCCAGAACAAGTAAATTCATTCTTATTTTTACTCATTGATTTTTATAAATTGACTATAGCATTCAACTAGATATGACAAAACAATGGCCATAAAAAAACCACCCGAAGGTGGTTTTAATTTTTAACTTAGTTCGCTGGTAATGGCGGAGGAGTCATTGGACCATCAGTCGGTGTTACATCAATCACTGGATTGTCTGAAACATAAACTTTAGGTGGTTTTGGCTCACGACCTTCCATAATGTCACGAATCTGTTCACGATCAATTGTTTCCCACTCAAGCAGCGCTTTCACCATGGCATGGGCAATATCTTTGTTATTTTCAAGGATATCGCGTGCAACCTTGTATTGCTCATCGATGATGCGACGAACTTCCGCATCTACCTGTTGTTGGGTGGCCTCAGAAATCGTACGGGTACCAATGCTACCCATAAATGACTGTTGCGAGTCATCTTCATAGACCATGACGCCTAACTTGTCCGACATACCATATTTGGTCACCATCGCACGTGCCATTTTAGTTGCACGTTCAAAGTCATTCGAAGCACCAGTCGACATCTGGTTAATGAACACTTCTTCTGCGATACGACCACCGAACAGGATTGAAAGTTCATTCAACATCTTGTCTTTATAATGGCTGGTTTGGTCAAACTCAGGTAACTGCCAAGTGACACCCAATGCCCAACCACGCGGCATGATGGTAACTTTATGCACAGGGTCTGTACCTGGAAGCATTTCTGCCACAATCGCATGACCTGCTTCATGGTAAGCCGTAGCACGACGTTCTTCTTCACGAAGTACCATCGATTTACGTTCAGGACCCATGTACAGTTTGTCTTTCGCATCTTCAAAGTCATGCATGTCGACTGTGTTCTTGTTACGACGTGCAGCAAATAATGCCGCTTCGTTTACAAGGTTGGCCAACTGTGCACCTGAGAAGCCTGGTGTACCACGAGCAAGCACTTTGACATCTACACCAGTAGTAGAAGGAAGTTTCTTCAAGTGTACATTCAGGATTTGCTCACGACCTTTAATATCTGGCAAACCTACCATCACCTGACGGTCGAAACGGCCTGGACGAAGTAAAGCTTTATCCAGTACATCAGCACGGTTAGTTGCAGCGATGACAATAATGCCTTCATTGCCTTCAAAACCGTCCATCTCTACCAGCATCTGGTTCAGAGTCTGTTCACGTTCATCATGACCGCCGCCAGTACCTGAACCACGATGACGACCGACTGCATCAATCTCATCAATGAAGATGATACATGGCGCATGACGTTTTGCCTGTTCGAACATGTCACGTACACGTGATGCACCGACACCGACAAACATTTCAACGAAGTCAGAACCTGAGATACTAAAGAATGGAACTTTTGCTTCACCCGCAATGGCTTTAGCCAGCAAGGTTTTACCTGTACCTGGAGGACCCACCATCAGGACGCCCTTAGGAATAGTCGCACCCAGACGTTTGAATTTTGCAGGATCTTTCAGGAAGTCAACGATTTCGACTACTTCCTGTTTTGCTTCATCACAGCCGGCAACATCAGTAAATGTCACTTTGATCTGGTCTTCAGATAGCATTTTCGCTTTAGATTTACCAAAGCTCATCGGGCCATTTTTACCGCCTGCACCGCCACCCATGTTGCGCATAAAGAACATAAATAACAAAATGATTAGAAGCACAGGGAAACTTGCAATCAGCAATTGCATGAGCAAGCCTTGACGTTGAGGCGCTTCACCTTCAACGACCACATTATTTTTAATCAGGCTTGGCATCAGTTCTGGGTCTTGAACTGCCGGGCGAATGCTTTCAAACTCTGAACCGTTTGATTTTTCACCGCGAATTCTTTCGCCATCAATTGTAACTTGTTTAATTTGGCCAGCATTGACCGCGGCAACAAACTCCGAATAGTTCATTGTAGTCGGTTGATTGCGGTCACTGACGTTGCTGAAGATTAACACCAGCACACCCAGTATCACGAGCCACAATACGGCATTCTTAAAAAGATCGCTCAAAGCTTTATTTCCCATTCCAATCTAATTTGATCATGCCCTCGAAGGGTGACCTTAATCAATAAGCTGCAAATCAATTTGCAATAATGTAAAAACCTACAAAATGCACAATTTTTAACGTGTTGGCAAGTAAACTTTATTTCAAAGCCTTCTTGCGTCCCTGTCCGACCAAAAACACTTCTTTCGAACGGGCACGTGATGCAGCAGGTTTAATCGTCTTCAATACATCAAAACTGTTGACGACTTCTTTACGAAATTCATCAAAACCAGAACCCTGGAATACTTTCACTACAAACTGTCCTTTCGGACCGAGTACCTTGTTGGCAAAATCCAGAGCAAGTTCACATAAATAAATCTGACGTGGTTGATCTACAGCTCTATTACCTGATGTATTGGGGGCCATATCTGAAATTACAACGTCTACTGTGCGTCCGTTTAAAATATTTAACAATTTATCGAATACTTCTTGTTCACGGAAATCACCCTGCAAGAAAGTCACATCAGGTAGCGCATCCATTTCCAAGATGTCTGATGCAATCACCAGACCTTTATCACCGACCAGTTTTCCGGCAATCTGGGACCAGCTTCCTGGGGCAGCACCCAAGTCCACTACAGTCATGCCGGGTTTGATAATGCCGTATTTTTCCTGAATTTCTAGCAACTTGTACGCAGCACGGGCACGATAACCTTCTTTTTGTGCTTTTTTCACATAAAAGTCATCAAGATGCTCTCTCATCCACGCACGACTACTTTTAGATAACTTTTGGTTGGTAATGCGTGTTGCCATAACTCTCTAAATAAAAAAAACTTCTAATGATTCATTGTACGGGAAAAACACATTTTTTGCAGTATACATGTGTATCTAAATCTGAGTATTCCGGTGTAATTTGCGATTATTTACAAGTGATTATTTCCTGAGAATTTACAGCGTTTATTTTTCGCTTTTGCTATACTAAGCCGTTTTAAAAATCAGGTTATCTCTCATGGCGTCTTTATCTATTCAGGAACGTAAGCGTTTACGTCAAATTGGACATGCATTAAACCCGGTTGTAATGCTTGGTGACAAAGGCTTAACTGAATCTGTAGTTGAAGAGCTAAATCGTGCCCTTAATGATCACGAACTCATTAAAGTAAAAGTGGTGGCTGAAGACCGTGAAGCACGTGCAGCACTCATTGCTGAACTTTCAGAAACTACAGGTGCTGAAGTGGTACAAACTATTGGTAAAATTGCGCTGCTTTACAAGAAAGCACCAAAGCAAAACCAGAAGTTATCCAATCTTGTCCGTTTTGCCCATCTTTCTAACTAAGTACAGGATTTATGGCCAGTTACGAACTCAGCGCATTTGATCGCCGTTTTCAGGCAATCTCATTGGTCGGTGCCATCGAACAGCAAAATCCATGCAGCTTGAATGTCGGATTTTGGTTGCGCGATCCCAACCAGTACGTGCTGTGGCCAGAAATGGTTACTGCACATCCCCGTCGTAATTTTTTGTGGGAACAGACCTGCTTTGAAATCTTTATCGGGGTTCAGGGTGAAGATTATTATCGTGAAATCAATCTCTCTCCTTCTCAGGCCTGGCAAGCCTATCAGTTTGAGGAATATCGCTATCCGGAAGATATGCCGCCACCTGCTGCATACGATATCGAACTGAATCAGCTTAAACGTACCCATTATGGTCTGAATGTCAGTCTGGATCTGACCGAGTTTATGGTTGAGCATAAACTTAAATGGGCAGACCTGTTTATTGGTCTGACAGCAGTATTAAAAACCTCACAAGGCGATCAATACTTTGCGATGCAGCACAGCAGCCCAGAAGCAGACTTCCACAATAAACGGGATTGGCTGCATGTCTTTTAATGCAGATTAAAAGTATTTGCTGGATAAAAAGATATTAAAAAACGTGAGCATTAAAGTCTCACGTTTTTTTATGGGCTTTTCCGGATCATCCGCTCAAAGTTCGCTGTTATAGCTTGAAGAAAATATTTTTCTGTATTTTCTCTACGTAGATTCAGGTCAATATTAAATTGAAATAATTAGCCTGCTCTCAACACTTAGGGCTGGCTATTTTGATAATGATTTAAACGTTATTTAAGCTGATAGACTAAGAGTTCATTTTAATTGTTTTCGACATTTTAGTGATGTAAGCGGTAATTGTCCTGCACTGATTTTACCGCGGCATAAAAAATTACAGTTAACATGAAGATGATCAGGATAATCGTTCCAAAAGTTAGTCCAAAGAATCCCAGACATAACATCATCACACCGAGATAAAGTGCACGCATCAACCAACTTTCCAGATTAAGCATCATAATCAGCGTCAGTAAACAAAGTACACCTACAAAATAATGCTGCTGCATCGTGACCCCCTTTCATTATTATTGTGAGTCCGTTTTGCCTCAAAAAGACAAAGGAGAACGTATCCAGTTCTCCTTTCATGCAATTTAAGTCAGCGTCTTCCCTTAACTCTTCAGCTCAGGGCTTTTTTCTGAACTTTCAGCTTTTACCATCAA
>NZ_DFDO01000286.1:10928-18834 GCF_002367915.1 Acinetobacter sp. UBA3025 | reverse complement strand
ACGAGTACCTCTACTCATCTTTAATCTCCTGATTAGAATGTACGTGGTTTCGGTGGAATTGCATCAACCGAAAGTGGTTTGTAACGCACTGGCTTGTACTCAAGACGGTTATCAGCAGAGAACCACAAGGTGTGTTTCATCCACTCGTCGTCACGACGGCCATATGGATACTCTGGGTGATCTGGTGGTAATTCGAAATCTACCACAGTGTGAGCACCACGACATTCTTTACGTGCAGCAGCTGAAATCAAGGTCGCTTTAGCAACTTCATACAGGTTTTCAACTTCTAGAGCTTCAATACGTGCAGTATTGAATACTTTAGATTTGTCTTTCAAGTGAATGTTGCGAACACGCGGCTCAATTGCAAGAATTTGTTTTACACCTTCTTCAAGCAGCGCAGTTGTACGGAATACACCCGCGTGGTCTTGAACGATGTCACGGATTGCATCAGCAACTTCTTGAGCATTCTCACCAGTTGTTGATTCATCCAGCTTACGAACACGCTTAATTGTGTTTTCAAGCACAGTTGTAGGAAGCGGTTCATACTCATCACCGTGGTGTTTAGTCACGTAGTCGATGATGTGCTGACCAGCAGCCTTACCAAATACAACCAAGTCAAGCAGTGAGTTTGTACCTAGACGGTTTGCACCGTGTACAGATACACATGAACATTCACCGATCGCATAGAAGCCTTTCACTGGTTTCGTGAAGTTGCGACCTTCTTGGTTAGTAGAATAGGTATCAGTATTCTTGTCGTAGTTCGTTACTAGAGCTTCAGATTCTGGAGACTCAGGAACAACTACCTGACCATGAATATTCGTAGGAATACCACCCATTTGGTAATGGATTGTTGGTACTACAGGAATTGGCTCTTTAGTAATGTCAACGTTCGCGAATTTCTTGCCAATCTCGAATACAGATGGCAGACGTTTCATAATGGTGTCAGCACCCAAGTGAGTCATATCAAGAAGGATATAATCGCCTTTAGGACCACAACCACGACCTTCTTTGATTTCCTGGTCCATAGAACGTGATACGAAGTCACGAGGAGCCAAGTCTTTCAGAGTCGGTGCATAACGTTCCATGAACGGTTCGCCGTC
Source organism: Acinetobacter sp. UBA3025 (assembly GCF_002367915.1). Classification (NCBI taxonomy): domain Bacteria; kingdom Pseudomonadati; phylum Pseudomonadota; class Gammaproteobacteria; order Moraxellales; family Moraxellaceae; genus Acinetobacter; species Acinetobacter sp. UBA3025. The sequence goes on along the minus strand of NZ_DFDO01000286.1, from coordinate 17,734 downwards.
TTTGTTACGAAGGATTGCACCTTCACCACGACAACCTTCAGTTAACAGTACGCCTGCGCCAGCAACACCTGTAGGGTGGAATTGCCAGAATTCCATATCTTGTAATGGAATGCCTGCACGAGCTGCCATACCAAGACCGTCACCAGTGTTGATATAAGCATTAGTAGATGCACGGTAAACACGACCAGCACCACCTGTAGCGAACAATGTAGCTTTCGCCTGGAATACGGCAATTTTACCAGTTTCCTGATCAATTGCTGTCACACCCAGTACATCACCAGCTTCGTTACGGATCAGGTCAAGCGCGATCCATTCAACGAAGAACTGAGTACCCATTTTCACGTTGCTTTGATAAAGCGTATGAAGAAGCGCGTGACCTGTACGGTCGGCTGCAGCACATGCACGTGGAACTGCTTTTTCACCGTAGTTTGCAGAGTGGCCACCAAATGGACGTTGATAAATCGTACCGTCTGCGTTACGGTCAAATGGCATACCTAAATGTTCTAATTCGTATACCACTTGCGGTGCTTCGCGAGTCATGAACTCGATCGCGTCTTGGTCACCTAACCAGTCAGAACCTTTAACTGTGTCGTAGAAGTGGTAGTGCCAGTTATCTTCTTGCATGTTACCAAGAGATGCACCGATACCACCCTGCGCTGCTACAGTGTGAGAACGTGTTGGGAATACTTTAGTCAGTACCGCAACTTTCAAACCTGCTTGAGCAAGTTGGTAAGAAGCGCGCATACCAGAACCACCACCACCAACGATAACTGCATCGAAAGTTTCGTGTGGAATATTTGTGTAATCTTCTTTAGGGGTTATAGCGCCCATGATTGTTTCCTATCAATTCGCCCAAAAAATCTGGATTGCCCAGATCGCATATGCAAATACAGCAATAATCACTGCTGAAGTCAGTACAAGGCGTAAACCTGATGCTGATGGACCCATTTGACGAGTAGTCACATAGTCAGTGAATACCTGCCACATACCGATCCATGCATGCGCAACAAGAGATAAGACTGCCAACAAAGACATGATCTTCATTGGAACTGTCATCATAAAGCCGTACCATTGCTCGTAGTTGAAGCCACCATTCAGTAGAATCCAACCCAAAACGATAACAGTATACACAGCTAGAACCACTGCACTCACACGTTGAAGAAACCAATCACGAGAACCTGAACCTGTTAAACCAGTAGCACTTTTCATTAGAGTACGATCCATACAAATGCTGCAACAATACCGATTGCAGACAAGATTAATGAAATAATAGCTGCAGTACGACCGCTTTGCAGTTCTTCTGCAACGCCGATATCTGCAAGTAAGTGCTTAATACCAGTGAACAAATGATAAATTAAGCCGGCTACAAATACCCATACGATAAAGCGGACAAAGAAACCGTTAAAGATTTCCTGCACTTCAGCAAAACCTTCTGCTGAAGACAATGATTTATCCAACAGCCACAAAAGGACCGGTACGAGTAAAAATACGATGACACCTGAAAGACGGTGTAGAATTGATGCAATAGCCACGGGTGATTTTAAGTTTACTTCTAAAACTTGACCCATGGACAAATTGACAGGTCTGTTGCTTTTCACAGCGGGCATCCTGTAGTTAAAAACTCCATCCGGAGTTTGTTGGAATTAATTCGAAGGAAAGCTGGCATTATCAGGCAAATACATGCCTAAACATAAAACGACACTGAATTATAAAACGTGAACTATTAAAATACAAACAACTGTATTTGGCTTTTTGAACAAAAAACCTTTAAATAAGAATCATTAACAACAACTTTAAGTTCTCCCCCACTTACTTTACCTTCATATTCTCATTCTAGATATTTGTTTTTTAATAATTAACTTGATTAATTTAGTCTGTTATCTAGCCAAGCTTCGACTAAGTAGATTTAGACTAAAGATGAACAGCAAAAATATAATTTCAATCCTAAGTCCTTATTAATCCCAAGTAAAATCATAAGGATATATTTCACAAATAAATAATGACTATTTATATAAAGGCATCTCAATTTAGAATTTTTATACTAAAACCTACTTATCTCTTTGTAGATCATAGTTTTTTTGATGTTTTTAGACATTTTATATTCAAAAAAACACTTATATTTTTGATTAAGTTGTATTAAACAAAGTGAAGCAAATTTACGAGCTATTTTTTAGCCGATTAAACAGAGCCAAAAAAAAATTTATTGCTTTTATTTATAATTCAAGTTTGAAGTAAAAACTTCAGGAAATCGATGTAAGTTACGAGATTTATATAATTTTAAGTTGCGGCCTTAGAATATTTTCTCAATTTCTCCTTTATTTTTTGCTAGGAAAAAACACTTACAAATACGGCAAAGACTATATTTTTTTCTGCACCTTCTGTTCAATTTGACTTATTATAGAGGTTTGGTACTGTGATTTTATTAAACTTTTTATACCAAGATAAATGACTAAACCACCGTGATAATGTCATTTTTCATCCATAAGTATAATTGACAAAATTTCAGTAGCCACTAATCTTATAGCAAATTTTTGATCCGTCCGTTTTGTGCATTAAAAGATTGATAGGCAACTCGGATATACATTCACCAGGACAGGAGATCTATTGAATGTCTGAAGCAACTGGCAAGAAAGCCGTTTTACAGCTTGATGGCAAAGAAATTGAATTACCAATTTACAGCGGCACATTGGGCCCAGATGTAATCGACGTTAAAGATGTGTTGGCTGCAGGTCACTTTACTTTTGATCCTGGTTTTATGGCAACAGCTGCATGCGAGTCTAAAATCACTTTCATCGATGGTAATAAAGGTGTTCTTTTACACCGTGGCTACCCAATTGACCAGTTAGCAACTAAAGCTGATTACCTAGAAACTTGCTACTTACTTCTTAATGGCGAGCTTCCAACAGCTGAGCAAAAAGAAGAATTCGACGCTAAAGTTCGTAACCACACTATGGTTCACGATCAAGTAAGCCGCTTCTATAACGGTTTCCGTCGTGATGCTCACCCTATGGCAATCATGGTTGGTGTTGTTGGTGCGTTGTCTGCGTTCTATCACAACAATCTGGACATCGAAGATGTTAACCATCGTGAAATCACTGCGATTCGTTTAATCGCTAAGATTCCTACTTTGGCAGCTTGGAGCTACAAATACACTGTTGGTCAACCATTCGTTTACCCACGTAACGATTTGACTTACGCTGAAAACTTCCTGTACATGATGTTTGCAACTCCTGCAGACCGTGACTACAAAGTAGATCCAATCCTTGCGAAAGCAATGGACCGTATCTTCACGCTTCACGCTGACCACGAACAAAATGCTTCTACGTCTACAGTACGTTTAGCTGGTTCTACTGGCGCTAACCCATATGCATGTATCGCTGCTGGTATCTCTGCACTTTGGGGTCCTGCTCACGGTGGTGCGAACGAAGCTGTTCTTAAGATGCTTGATGAAATCGGCACTGTAGAAAACGTTGCTGGCTTCATGGAAAAAGTGAAAACTAAAGAAGTTAAACTCATGGGCTTCGGTCACCGTGTGTACAAAAACTTCGATCCACGTGCGAAAGTAATGAAAGAAACTTGTGACGAAGTTCTTGGTGCTCTTGGCATCAACGATCCACAGCTTGCTCTTGCTATGGAACTTGAACGTATCGCGCTTTCTGACGAATACTTCATCAAACGTAACCTTTACCCTAACGTAGACTTCTACTCAGGTATCATCCTTAAAGCGATTGGTATCCCAACAGAAATGTTTACTGTGATCTTCGCGCTTGCACGTACAGTTGGTTGGATCAGCCACTGGTTAGAAATGCACAGCGGTCCTTACAAGATCGGTCGTCCTCGTCAGCTTTACACTGGTGAAGTTCAACGCGACATCAACCGTTAATTCGGTTAGCGTTGAAAGACGTAAAAACCACCCTTCTGGGTGGTTTTTTTATGACTGACAAAAACCAACACAACCAAGATGTGAAAAACTTAAAATAGTAAACCTGAAGAATTTTCAATTTCTGCAAATTTCTAGAAATTACTCTTATATCGTTAAGGATTGAGTTTTAATGCTGTTTTACCTGCTTCCCTTCATCCTGAGAATGATTCGTTTTGATCAGTTTAAAAGCCGGAACTTAACTTCAGGGGAAATCAAGCTTTGCCAGCAAGTCTTTGCTGACCTGATTGACTATTCAGCAGTCCGTGTCATGAATCACCCTTTCCTGCCTTGGCAATCCAAGCATGTGATTATGGCACCAAGTGGTTATATTCACGTCCGCAACCTGAATTATCGGGACGATTATTCTAAAGAAAGCCGTTCTTATCAGGCGCTTTTCATTCATGAAATGACGCATATTTATCAATATCAGCAGAATATTAATGTGTTGTTTAAGGGCGCTTTTTTACAAGCCGCTTATTTTTTAAGTATGGGAAAATATAATCCTTACAAATATCAATTTAATCCCAACAAATCCTTTTTAGACTATAACATTGAACAACAGGGAGATATTGCACGCGATATTTTTTTAAAAAAAATCCCCAATATTATTCTAAAAAATCAGTTAAGCAGATGATATTGAATATTTTTCACTCAAGTATTCTGTTGATTTCTATTTTAGGAAAATAAACTTATTTAAATCCAATTGAGTATTTTTGTGCATTTACCAGAATAAAAAAGCACCATAATAAGTCATTTTTGACCATAACTTTGTGCATCTGTTTCAATTCTCCTGAAACAGCTCTAGCATCTGCCTCAAATTTCGATAAAATAAGCCAAGTAAGATATTTTTAGCTCGCAAATCAAGATTTAATGATCATGCGGTCATGACTTTTTTAATTTTGGCCATTTGGCATTTTGTTCGTATCAAACTGCACTCAGCTGGATAATTAGAATTTTAAAAATCAGTGATTTAGTGTATTCACCTATAGGAATAGGACTTAATTGGAATGAAAAGTTTTAAAATTGCGATTGCTCAATTCTCTCCACATGTGGGCAATTTAGATGCAAATACGCAGACAATGATAGATTTGGCAAATCAGGCCAAAAAAGATAATGCTGATCTTATTATTTTCCCTGAACTTTCAACTTTAGGTTATCCGGCTGAAGATTTATTAATTCGTCCAAGTCTGGCTAAACGTACAAAACTGGCGTTTGAGAAACTGACTGAAGTAAAAGATATCGTCATGGTCTTTGGTTTTGTCAATCAAACCGAAGATGGTGAACGCTATAACTCAGCCGCCGTTATGAAAGATGGCGAAGTTTTAGGGGTTTATAATAAACAGACATTGCCAAACTATGGTGTATTTGATGAGAAACGCTATTTTGGTGAAGGACATCAGCATCTGGTCTTCGAATATCTGGGACACAAATTTGGTGTCCTGATCTGTGAAGATGTCTGGTCATTGTCTACGGTTCAACAGCTGGCTCAATTGAATATTGATACTGCACTGGTTTTGAATGCTTCTCCATATGAAGTTGGCAAACCGCAACACCGTATCGATACCATGGCTGCGCTGGTCAAACAGTTGAATATCAATCTGGTGTACTGTAACCAGGTAGGTGGCCAAGATGATCTAATCTTTGACGGTACCAGCTTTGTACTCAATAAATCAGGCGAAGTAGCTCTGCAAGCGCCTAGCTTTGAAAAAGGCCTGTATATCGCTGAATATGATGCAGAAAAATTAGAGTTTAGCAAAGGCACGATTACTCCAGCGCTAGAAACCATGGCCGAGATTTATCAAAGTCTGGTGATGGCAACTCGTGATTATGTACAGCGTTCAGGTTTCCCAGGTGTAATTCTGGGTCTGTCTGGTGGTATTGACTCTGCCCTGACTCTTGCCATCGCAGCAGATGCGATTGGCCCTGACAAAGTCCAAGCAGTGATGATGCCTTATACCTATACTGCTCAGATCAGTGTGGAAGATGCTACTGAACAGGCGAAAACAATGGGTGTAACTTTCGGTATTGCCGAGATTAACCCGATTGTAAGTGGCTTCTTGCAAACCCTGTATCCATTCTTTGGCAATGCCCCTGTAGATGCCACTGAAGAAAACCTGCAAGCACGTGCACGCGGTACGCTATTAATGGCGCTGTCTAACAAGTTCGGCAATCTGGTTCTGGCAACTGGTAATAAATCTGAACTTGCCGTTGGCTACTGTACACTATACGGCGATATGGTCGGCGGCTTCGCGGTATTAAAAGATGTTTATAAAACCATTGTGTTTGAACTGGCGAAATATCGTAATAGCATCGCAGAAACTCCTGTGATTCCTGAGCGTGTGATTACCCGTCCACCATCTGCAGAACTTCGTCCGGATCAGGTCGATCAGGATTCATTACCGGCTTATGAAGTACTTGATGCGATTCTTTATGCTTATATTGAAGAAGATCTGAGTCAAGATGACATCATTGCCAAAGGCTTTGAAGCTGAAGTTGTGAAAAAAGTGATTCGTCTGGTTGATATTAACGAATACAAACGTCGTCAGGGTGCGATTGGTCCACGTATTAGCTCACGTTCTTATGGTCGTGAACGTCGCTATCCAATCGTTAACGGTTGGAAAGCAGGTATCTAAGTTTTAACTAAACTAGATTAGCCATAATGCCCAAGTAAATGCTTGGGCATTTTTCTATCTTTAGAAAAATAAATAGGGTTAAGAAATTAAAAGAAGATTCAAAAATTTAAACAGACAGAAATTTAGAAGAACTTTCTCTTAATTTTTTATTGATATTTTTAAGGCACAAAAAAAGAGACCAAGCTGAGAGCTTGGTCTTTAAAAATGGTGGCTATGACGGGACTTGAACCTGTGACCCCCGCATTATGAGT
>NZ_DFDO01000286.1:0-10772 GCF_002367915.1 Acinetobacter sp. UBA3025 | reverse complement strand
TGTGACCCCCGCATTATGAGTGCGGTGCTCTAACCAACTGAGCTACATAGCCGTAAACTGTGTGCGCATTATCGTAATTTCAGGTCGTATCGTCAAGCATTTTAAACCACAAATGTTCAGTCTTTATGCAAATTAATCATAAACTCTTAAACTTTGTACAAATCATGCTTTAATTCGAAACCTATTAGCAAATACTATGAAAATTAGTATCTTTTTTTAAAGCCAAATCTAAATCGAAGTCGTATCATATAATATTTAATTTTAAGAATAACTTGCTGAAGAAACAAAATAAAAAGTGAATCTAGGACCTTTTCCTATCGCTATAATACTTTTCCAAATATGGCCAATAGCATCTCTGGATTAAAGCAAAACTGAAGATGACGAAATTCAAAATATACCTAAGCCTGCTCCTATTGAGTTTTATAAGTTTAGCCAATGCAACTGTTATTCATCCAAGCAGCAGATTTTCAGGATGTGATGATGTGAAAAGTTTGGCTCAAGAAGTCATGCTCTTTAGACTGAAAGGTGCACCACAGAAATGGATGATTCAGCAAATAAAACAGCACTACGGTACAGCGAATGATCTCCATGCTCTGATTGGTATAAAACTTACTGAAAAAGCGTTTAAATATGAAATACCCCAAGATCAGTCTGGACGTTCCGCCTTAATTAAAAACTTTGCAATTGATCACTATAATGAATGTGAGAAATCCATTACAGATCGTGCTCAATTTTAAAAAGAAAATAACGGTATTAACCCACCCTTGGAAAGGGAAGTTTTAGAACACTAAAATTATGCTGATAGAAGGTTACTATTAGAAATAGCAGTCTATCTTTATGCAGTTTGATAGATTTTTCATTATTAAAATCTCAATTTTAAACCTGTTCCTATAGTTTTATATAACAGGGATTTTTTGAATCTAAAATTACAGGTAATAACGCAGTATTAAAATCAGATGGCTTTTTTAAGTTAGTTCATTAATATTCTAAAATCATATTATTTTAATCTCAAAATATAAATATAAATCAAAAACTTATAAAATATACCAACCATTAAAAATTATTGCTTTGTTAAACATAATACTGAGGTATTTACTTGGTTTTATTTTTATAAAATACGCGTTATGATCAAAGTATAAACAACAATTCGTATACGATTTTAACGCGTCATATTTTTATAAAACTTATTTCCGATAAGGAGAATTCTAATGTCATTTGAACATATTTTAGTACCCGTTGACGGTTCAGAAACTTCCTACGCTGCAGTCGATAAAGCTGTCGAAATTGCCAAAGCATTTAACAGTAAAGTGACAGTGGTTCAGGTGCTGGCACTTGATCCCTATATCGCTGCTGAATACATTACAGCAGCTCAAACCAATGACCTGGTTGAACGTGCCCGTACTGCAATTCTGAAGACACTTGATGAAGCAAAAGCGAAATTTGCTGCGGCAGGTATTGATGCAGAGACCCAGCTACTCGAAGGTCAGGTGATTTATAGTGAAATTGTCAAAGCAGCAGAATCCTTGAATACTGATCTGATTGTGATTGGCTCACATGGCCGTACTGGCTTCAAGAAACTGTTCCTGGGTAGTGTTGCGCAAAGCATCTTGGGACAGGCCAATGTTCCTGTAATGGTTATCCGTAAATAATAAAAAAATCCCCACTTCAATCAAGTGGGGATTTCTCTTTCAGACAAATCCATCCCATTGATACTGCTTTAAGCTGACCCGATTTCCAGCACATAGAATTCCTTCTGCGCCTAACTTTTGCTGTTGAATATTATGTCCATATTCATCCAGTTTATTGAGACTGATCTTACCTTGAGCGTTCAGGACACGATGCCAAGGCAAATCGGTTTCTGTATCAAGCTGGCTTAAAACCCTACCTACCAGACGTGCATGTTTGGGCAAGCCAGCCAGTTTAGCGATCTGTCCATAGGTCGCTACTTTCGCATAAGGAATCTGGCTGACTACACTCAGAATCATTTGTGCCATTTCCTGGCTTGCACTTGATGTCATAGGCTTTCAATCTTGATAGAAAATTCTAACGCTTAGAAATTCTCCGGATTCTCTAAGCGTTTCACTTCTTGTACTTTGTCAGGATGATGCACGGTTGCTACACCATCGGCATCTTTCTTATCAATCAGCATTTCTGGCTGGAAGATGGTGATGGTTTCATTTCCATTTGCATCCTCTCCTACAATATACTGAAAACCGCGACGGTTCATCTTGTGGCACATCCGCTGATACCAACCCTTAAAACCTTGGGTTTCTTCATTCGGGTTGTAATAAAAGGCATTCATCACTGCTGGCAAACCTAGGCCACAAACCACCCCGGAAAGAAGTACCACAATAAAGGTATATCCAATCAGAATACTGCTATATTCTTCCAGTTGCGGAATATTGGCCACTGCCAGAATCAGGGCTAAGGAAATCCCGCCACGTACACCGCCCCAAGACAGAATGGTTAAACTGCCGTTATAACTTTTCTTACGCATTCTAGGGAATAATGCAAAAGACAGATAATTGGCCAGGAAGCGTGCCAAATGCAGAATTATGAAAGCGACAATTCCGCCTAGAACCAGACTGGTGCTTAGATCAATAATGAACAATTCCAGACCAATCAAGGTGAACAGGAAGGAATTGATAATCCCCTCTACCGTATGCCAGAAATGGTTTACATCACCGATATCTGCATCAGCCAGAATTTCTTTCCATTTATTACCAACAATCAAACCACCGATCACACAGGCAATTGGCGCAGAAGCATGCGCCAATAAAGCAACCAGATATGAACCACAAGCCAACAGTGCAGTAGTTAATATCAGTGATTCCATTTCATGCTTACCGCGCAGAATACGTAGAATCGCCAGACCAAAACCGATCCCGATCAAGACTGCCACGACAATTTCATAAAGCAATGTTTGCAGGACGGCGAGTACGGTAAAGTTTTCACCTTGCAGTACATTCAGTAAAGTCATAAATAATGCAATACACATCGCATCATTAAACAGCGACTCACCTTCCAGTTTCACGATCAAATGATGGGGTGCGCGTACCGAACTGAGGACACCTTTAATCCCAATTGGATCCGTTGCTCCGAGCGCAGCACCGAGTAATAGCAGGACTAATATATCGACATGGTTGCCAATCAGGAACTGATAACCGTACAGCGCAATACCAAAGAAAACTGCACAAAAAACCAATGCCAGACTGGCCAGAATACCAATCGGCCGCCAGTGATTGCGTAAATCTGAAACCTTAAACTTCAATGCGGATGAAGTCAGAATGAAACAGATCACCCCATTAATCAGGAAGTCATAAAAATTGACATGGCGAACTGCTTTCTCAATATTATCAATATTGATGCTAAAAAATGGATTACCCTGTAACAGGCTGGCGCACCATTGCAAGATAAAGACAAAAATAGCGGAAACAATCGGCACACCAATGGCTTGAGGAAAACTTAGAACACGTTTGTTGAACATGGTAGTGGCAATTGACAGAGCAAAGACCACCGTCAACAGTTGTAAAAAAAAGAAACTTCCCATTAGGTTTCCTAAGATTTGGCAATTTGCAGCCGTGAGCTGAAAGTTTTACTTGAAATATAAATTTAAAAAAACAGTATATTTTAGCGGATCAAGTTTAGCCCCATTTTTTTTCGAATTAAGTTAAGTTTCTTTTCAATATTCACAACTGATGATTTAACATACAGCCTTAAAGCACTTTATTGCTCACTCCTCCTTTCTATTTAGAAATTTTCTTCCATGCATCAAACTGTCAAAACTATATTCCGTCTGTGTCTCGCTGCTGTCATTTTTCTGGTTACACTTTCTTTAATGTTCACTTGTGTTGCCAAAATTCAGGAGATCCTGAAAGCAGATCAATATTATCAGCAAGCCGTGAGCATTCCTTTAAAAAGCAGTGCCAAAGCGCAATATGTACTGGTATCTAATAATCAACGTCCAGACAACGCGCTGTTTATCCTGATTGCCGGAAATGGTTATGTAGCAAAAATCAGCTGTGAGCATTATGCGGCCCTATGTACTGATGACTATAACCAGTCACATACCCGGCAGATTCAAAATGTCAATTTAGTAAAAGTGAGAAATTATTTTTATATTGAAAATATTCAGTTCCAAGATAGTCGAACTGGTCAGATCACTAAACTCAGCTATTCCATAAATGAATTGAAGCAATTTTATAATAATGACATCAGCAATTTAAAATATATTCTCTTTGCGATTTCGTTATTTGCCTTGGCTGCCCTATTTGTCAGTATCAAGATTTTGAAAAACTTCAGTCGTTTTCTGGAAAAATAACTATTCAATCATTAGGGGAGCATTTGCTCCCCTTTTTTGATCTTTAATTTTAGATATTTTGATTAAAAGTATCGCAAGCAGACATTTGTCCCGATTTCAAACCGGTATTAAACCATTTTACCCGCTGTGCACTGGTACCATGCGTAAAGCTGTCTGGTACGACATGGCCTTGGGCCTTTTTCTGCAGATAGTCATCACCGATCTTGTGTGCCGCATCCATGGCTTCCTGTACATCACCCTGCTCCAGGAATTGCGTACGCTCATGATTATGATAAGCCCATACCCCAGCCAGACAATCCGCCTGTAGTTCTTGACGTACAGAAAGCTGATTACCCTGCGCTTGAGTGGCTTGTTGACGTGCCTGCTGTACCTGTGAAGAAATGCCTAAAATGGTCTGGATATGATGACCCACCTCATGTGCTACCACATAGGCTTGAGCAAAATCACCTGCCTGATCATTGCGAGATAACTCGGTTGAGTTCTGTTCCCCGCTAATTCCCATCTGAGTACGCATATCTTTAAAGAATGCCGTATCAATATAAACTTTCTGGTCAGCCGGACAGTAGAAAGGTCCCATGGCCGATTGCGCTGTACCACAACCAGAATTTACTACCCCACTAAATAGAACCAGTTTAGGCGGAGTATATTGCTGGTTCAGCTGCTGCTGAAATACTTGAGACCAGGTATCTTCTGTATCGGCAAGCACAGTTCCTACAAAATCGATCGCTTCTTGCTGTTCTGGCGTTGGATTTTCCAGACCCCGTGTTTCTGCACTAGAAACCCCTTGCGTGACCTGCTTGGTGGTTTGATAGGCTTGCTGTGGATCAACGCCAAAAAACTTCCAGGCCACGAAAGCAATAATCAACCCGAGAATACTGATTCCACCGGCTTTGGCACCACCGCCACGACGGTCTTCTACATTGCTACTAACACGACGTCCTTTCCAGCGCATACTGAGATTCCTTATAGTTTAAAGTCAGCTTATTTTAACGGGCCTGATTTATGCCTGCTTTGATTTCGATCTGATTTTTTGAATAAAGCCAATCAAGATAAATACGATTAACCCTGCCACAAAACCAATCACCAGATTAATCAGTGTAGGCGTAACAGCCCCTACGATACTGCCCAGACTAGGCATATGCTCTACATACTCAACCGAATCTTCAGTGAAATGATGAAACCATGGAATGGTATGAGCAATAATCCCGCCACCGACCAGGAACATTGCAATCGTACCTACAATCGTCAGGGTTTTCATCAATTTAGGAGCAAAAGCCAGCAATCCACAGCCTATACTTTGTTTGAAGCTGGATGCCTGCTTAGTCAGGTACAAACCTAAATCATCAATTTTAACAATCATGGCGACGAAGCCGTACACCCCGACTGTCATTAATATGGCAATTCCTGCCAGTACGATGACCTTGGTGGTAAAAGCTGCGGCTGCCACCGTGCCCAAAGAAATCACTACAATTTCCGCAGACAAAATAAAGTCAGTTCGGATCGCACCCTTAATTTTCTCTTTTTCAAATGTGGCCAAATCGGTTTCGATCGTAGTGAATTCAGCCTCAGCATCTTCTTCAGTCTTGGCTTTCTTATGCTTTAAACTATGTAGAACTTTTTCTACGCCTTCATAACAGAGAAATAAACCGCCAATCATCAGTAAAGGATTGATTAACCAAGGCGCAACCACACTAATAAGTAAAGCCAAAGGAACAAGAATCAGCTTATTAATAAAAGAACCTTTCGCTACCCCCCACACCACAGGAAGTTCACGTTCTGCCCGTACACCGCTGACTTGCTGAGCATTTAATGCCAAGTCATCCCCCAAGACACCTGCCGTCTTTTTTGCAGCCATCTTGCTCATCACGGCAACATCGTCTAAAACAGTCGCAATATCATCCAATAATATTAATAAGCTGCTCGCCATTTTTGTTATCCTTATCATCTTTAGACATATTTTAATGAAAATATTTAAAAAATATTGTATTCACTTGTTTAATTAATAAGATTTTTTACTACGGCTTTTTTTCTGGCTGACATTCAAAAACAGAATGCCGTACAATGTGGCCATTCGTTAAAATATAGATGTAGTACAGACTACTTTTTGGAATAGATAATGAGTAATCAAGATAATCGCCCAGTAATCTTGACTGGCGACCGTCCTACCGGACAGCTTCACCTTGGCCATTTTGTCGGTTCATTACGCTCTCGCGTAGGTTTACAAGATTCTCACCATCAACATTTGTTACTCGCTGATGCTCAAGCCCTGACAGATAATGCAGATAACTTTGAAAAAGTACGTCGCAATATTATTGAAGTGGCGACAGATTATCTGGCTGTCGGCATTGATCCAACCAAAACTACAATCTGTGTTCAGTCTTGCCTGCCAGCCTTAAACGAACTGACTATGCTCTATCTGAACTTTGTGACAGTTTCACGTCTAGAGCGCAACCCGACCATTAAATCTGAAATTCAGATGCGTGGTTTTGAGCGTGATATTCCTGCAGGTTTCTTATGCTATCCAGTGGCTCAAGCAGCAGATATCACAGCCTTTAAAGCAACTGTAGTTCCAGTAGGCGAAGACCAGATTCCAATGATCGAACAGACCAATGAGATCGTACGTCGCCTTAACCGTCAGATTGGCCGTGAATTACTGCCTGAATGTAAGGCGCTGCTTTCTAATGTGGGACGCTTACCAGGTTTTGACGGCAAAGCGAAAATGTCTAAATCATTAGGCAATACCATTGTTCTAGATGCTTCTGATAAAGACATCAAAAAAGCTGTCAATGCGATGTATACCGATCCGAATCACCTTCGTATCGAAGATCCAGGCCAGGTTGAAGGCAATGTGGTATTTACTTACCTGGATGCATTCGACACCAATAAAGAAGAACTGGAAGAACTGAAAGCACATTATCGCCGTGGTGGTTTAGGTGATGGTACGGTGAAAAAACGTCTGGAAGGTGTTCTGAAAGAGTTGATCGGTCCAATTCGTGAACGTCGTATGGAACTGGCTAAAGATCCGGATTACATCATGGATATTTTGAAAACGGGTACAGACAAATGCCGTGACATTACACAGGCCACTTTAGATGAAGTGAAAACAGGCTTAGGCGTTTTCCACTTCTAAGATAGACAATATTTAAAAAAGTCCTTCATATGAAGGGCTTTTTTTATTTAAGCTCAAAATGCGCAAAAATAAGGCAAGTTTCCACACAGATTCTTCATAGTTTTAACCTTACTTAACATCTATTAACATGAATACTGATGAGTCACATGAGAATGAGTCCTACTATACTTATATACAGTAAGGAATCAAATTTAAATCTCTCCACAGTTAATCTTGATTTAGTTTTGAAAGAAACTCCCTTTTTCTACGCAATGACAACCCCAATCATTGCGTTTTTTTTGTCTGTAATTTTTATTAAAAACTTTCTATCTTAAATATACTTTAGTATACTTTTTCCTCATATTTACCTATGTAGCAACGGCTACTAATAAAAAAACCGCAACATATGCGGTTTTTTTATTTTTTTCAAACTTAATTGTGTTTATGACGCATATGCGGGAATAAAATTACATCACGGATACTTGGCGCATTCGCGAAAATCATTACCAGACGGTCAATACCGATCCCTTCACCTGCTGTAGGAGGCAGACCATATTCTAGGGCTTCAATGAAGTCAGCATCATAGTGCATTGCTTCATCATCACCTGCATCTTTCTCAGCAACCTGTGCCTGGAAGCGTTCAGCCTGATCAATCGGGTCATTTAATTCTGAGAAGCCATTTGCCAGTTCACGACCACCGATAAAGAATTCAAAACGGTCTGTAATATGCGGATTTTGATCATTACGGCGAGCTAGTGGAGAAGTTTCCGCTGGATATTCAGTCACGAATGTAGGCTGACGTAGTTGAGTTTCTACCGTTTCTTCAAATACGATTGTTTGCAGTTTACCCAGACCAAAACCTGGTTTTACCTGTTCTTTCAGTTCGTCATGAATAAATTTTGCCAGGAACTCACGGTCATTGACATTTTCTGGAGTGAACTGTGGATTGTGCTCAAGAATGGCGTCAAACATTGAGATCTTTTTAAATGGTCCTTTGAAGCTAAAGACTTCATCGCCATAAGGCACATCAGTGGTACCCAGAATATCAATTGCCAGTTTTTCCAGCATTTGCTCTGTCAATTCCATCAGGTCTTTGTAATCTGCATACGCCTGGTAGAATTCGATCATAGTGAATTCAGGGTTATGACGAGTAGAAACACCTTCATTACGGAAGTTACGGTTAATTTCGAATACGCGCTCGAAACCACCCACAACCAGACGTTTCAAATAAAGCTCAGGTGCAATACGCAGGAACAACGGCATATCCAGTGCATTATGATGCGTTTCAAATGGACGCGCAGATGCTCCACCAGGAATTACGTGCATCATCGGGGTTTCAACTTCCATAAAACGTTTGTCGTTCAGGAAGCTACGAATACCGGCAACAACTTTGGCACGAACTTCAAAAGTTTTACGGGTTTCTTCATTTACGATCAGATCAAGATAACGCTTACGATACTTCACTTCAGTATCAGTCAAACCATGGAACTTGTCTGGAAGTGGACGTAATGATTTAGTCAGTAGTTCAAAATGTTCGATATGAACATACAGGTCACCTTTACCAGAACGACCGATATAACCTTCAACTGCAATGATATCGCCCAGATCCAGGCCTTTGATCGTTGCAAGTACTTCTGGCTCTAGTTCTTTACGTGGAACATAAAGCTGAATACGACCGGTCATATCCTGAATCACGATGAATGAACCGCGGTTCAACATCACACGACCTGCTACTTTTACATGAACGTGTTCGCCAGCTTCAATTTCTTCTTTAGATTTATCAGCAAACTGGTCTTGTAAATCTTGCGCATAATGTTCACGTTTAAATGTGTTTGGCCATGGGCTAACACCAGTTTCTTTTGCGTGGTCTTGAATCTGCTTTAACTTGGCATGACGCTGTGCAATTAAATCGTTTTCGGAAATGATTTGTTCAGAAGTCGATTGAGCGTTATTTTGCGTCATCTCTGCCTCGGATAAGATTAGTTAAAAAATAGAAGTTGCATAGAATAGCAGAAATCTGCATCAAATCGTAGCGTAAACACTTCCCACACGTGGCTTTTCTTGAGAAAAATTTCTGGATATATGAAATTTTTAAAAACAAATGATTTTCATTATTTTCAGTTTCGAATTTTATGATTGGTTTTTTTAGAATATTGCCCAACTTTTGTTAGATGAAAGTCCAAGACCTCAATCCTCTGCACAAATTCTGCCTTTATATCCCGTATCAGCTTAGACCAATAGCTAACTGCTTCCTCGAAATAGACGTTTTACAATAATGACCATATTAGAAGGTGGTGTCTTAACACCCTGACCACGACTTTGCCATGTCCGATAAAAATGAGTAAAAATATGTCTAAAATATTGTTTTTTCATGGCTTGGATTCGTCAAAACAGTCCACGAAATTTCATGCAATTGATGCAATGCATAAATATTGTATAGATGTGGATTATCGCAATCTGAGCTACCAGTCGGTAGCCGATTTCTACCACGAAATGGTTGAAACCATTAAACCGGATATTCTGGTCGGACACAGTCTGGGCGGTTATTGGGCGCTAAAAATGTCACAAGCTCATCAAATCCCTTGTGTGATCGCGAATCCTAGCTTGCAACCAAATTTCCGCGATGATTATCCTGCGATTTGTGACAGTGATTTACAGCATGATATTCCGCAAATGGCCTATCTGGAATTAGGTGATGAAATTCTGGATATGCATGCAGCACAGGCACAGCTTGAAGACTATATACAAATTCATGCCATTGAAGGTGGCCACCATCGTCTTGAACACCCTGAGCAGATTAATGACCTGATTCAGGAAATTGAATATCATTTTATCCGGCAATAAAAAAGCCCCAATAGTTGGGGCTTTTTTGATCATCTAGACTTAAGCAACTGCAGCTTCAGGCTGGGATTTATCATCAAGTACTGACCAGATGTCCAGGCCTAATTCACCGTGTAAATCTGGCAGATCAAGGAAGATGCTCGCACCTAGAACCTGATGCTGACATTTCTCAGCCAATTCATGAACTGCTTTCAATGTACCACCAGTTGCCAGTACATCATCCACAATAATTACTTTTTGTCCCTGAACCTCTGCAGACATTTCCAGACGGTCCAGACCATATTCAAGGCTATAACCTACACCTACGACTGGAGGCGGCAATTTACCTGCTTTACGAACCAGCAATAAGCCTTTGCCCGTACGCTGCGCCAACAGGCTTGCCAGCACAAAACCACGTGCTTCCACTGCCACAAAGCTGTCTACTTCAGCAAGCTTTTCTTCAGGAATGCTGGCAATCAGAGCATCAGTTAATGGACCCAGATTATTCATGAATAATGGAGT
>NZ_DFDO01000318.1:0-6732 GCF_002367915.1 Acinetobacter sp. UBA3025 | reverse complement strand
CTATTTCAGGACAAGACATCTTAAAAAATATTTTCTTCCGAATTTGCCGAGATCCGGTGAATAGATAAATCCGCACCGGTAAATTCTTCTTCCTGACTCAGACGAATACCGATCAACACTTTCAGCAGACCATAAACCAGGAATCCACCTGCCAGAGCCACTACAATCGCCAGAACTGTACCGAATAATTGTGAAATAATCGAAACACCACCCATGCCTCCGAGCCATTGCTGACCGAATACACCGACAGCAATTCCACCGAAAGCACCACATACGCCATGCAAAGGCCAGACCCCTAATACATCATCGACTTTGAGTTTATTTTGGGTATAGGTGAATAGTTTTACAAAAATCACGCCTGCGCTGATTCCGATAAATAATGCACCCAGTGGATGTACCACATCAGAACCTGCACAGATGGCAACCAGTCCGGCTAATGGGCCATTGTGCAAGAAGCCCGGGTCATCTTTACCCGCTACTTTTGCCGCAATAGTTCCACCGACCATCGCCATTAAAGAGTTAATCGCAACCAGTCCGGAAATGGCATCCAGACGCTGTGCACTCATGACATTAAAGCCAAACCAGCCGACAATCAGAATCCATGAGCCTAAAGCAAGGAAAGGGATAGATGAAGGGGGATGTGCAGTAATCCGGCCATCATTTTTATAGCGTCCATTACGTGCACCAAGTAAAACGACCGCAGCCAGAGCAATCCAGCCTCCCATGCCATGCACGACCACAGAGCCGGCGAAATCATGGAAGCTGGCACCGAAGGTATTTGCCAACCAGTCCTGAAAACCAAAGTTGCCATTCCAGATCATCCCTTCAAAAAATGGATAAATCAGAGCCACCAGAAATAAAGTCGCTAAAGCCTGCGAACGCATTTTGGCACGTTCTGCAATTCCTCCCGAGATAATCGCAGGAATAGCTGCGGCAAAGGTCAGCAGGAAGAAACAGCGCATCAGGTTATAACCATGATCGACTGCTAGAGTAGAAGCATCGTGGAAAAAATGCTGACCATAGGCAATATAGTAGCCCACCAGAAAGTAAGCGATGGCGGAGAGGGAAAAGTCAGTGAGAATTTTACTTAAGGCATTGACCTGATTCTTATGGCGAACTGTCCCTAGTTCTAAAAACGCAAATCCTGCATGCATGGCAAGCACTAGAACTGCACCGAGAAGGAGAAATAATAAGTCTATATTTTGCATTGTGCGTTCCAATTTAGTGCATAGAATCACAAAAGAAATCCAGTATATAGAGGCAAAATGATTCGAAAAGAGTTACTAACAAGGGAAATTTTGATAAAGAATTTCTTGAAACTGACAAGACTCGATATAAAGCACAATAGAATTTTATGCACCAAACTAAGACATCATAAGAAAAGATAAAATTTAAATTTATATTTTGTTTTTTAGATATTTAGCTTTATCACAGAAAATGGCGTGTTAAAATGTGTGCTAAAGGTGCACATGAAAAGTGAAAGGATTTTTAAGAAAAAATTTAAAAAAATTAAGTGAAAGATGATTTTGAATTGTAAAAGCACATCATGATTTTAAATTTTAGAAGTTATATAGACTATTGATTAGCTATATCTCTAACAAATAAAACCCTAACGAATTAGGGTTTCATCCGGAGCTAAAATCTCTGAAGTATTCATTTAATCTTTAAAATGCACAGGAATCCACTGGTAGCTCTTTCCATCTTTCGAGTAAATATGACCGATCCCCGGGAACGGTAAATGTGGCGCTGCAATAGTCTGACCTTGTTTTGCATATTCAGCAAAATGCTTTAAACGGGTTTGTACCGCTGTTTTAGGATCAACATCGAATTCTATGGCCGTTTCAGGTTTGTCGAATTGCAAGGTATGTGAATGGACGATGTCACCCACAAAAACCACTTCTTGGCCATCTGCTTTGAGTTTAAAGCTGTAATGCCCTGGGGTATGACCAAAGGATGGCTCAAACTCGACCCCACCAAAAGCTAAAGATTTATCAGAAAAGACTTTCACTTTTTTAGCTTTTTCATAGGGTGCAAGGGCCGCTTTAATTTTCTCTACGGTGCCCAAGAAACCTTCCTGCTGGTCTTTCGGTAGTTTCTTGACAGTATTTGGACTCAGCCAGTAGTCATACTCGGTTTTGGAAATATGTAAGGTGGCATTTGGATAGTTTGCTGCGCCGTTGTTTGAAATGCCACAAACATGGTCAGGGTGGAGATGAGTCAGGAAAATACTACTTACTTGCGCAGGTTGATAACCTGATGCCTTGAGGTTGTTATAAATTGACCCTAAGTGTGCACCAAAGCAGCTTGCAGCACCGCTATCCACCATGAGCAGTTGATTGCCTGTATTAATCAGGAAAGCATTGACTGAAGTCTGTATACCTTTGGCTTGATCGGCATGATATTTCTTTAAAGTCTCAGTTTTTTCTGCATCACTTAAGCCTTTAAACATTGATGGATTTAAGTAGTTTGTACCATCGAGCAGGGCAGTAATCTGAGTATTACCAATTTGGTGATGATAGTAGCCTGCGACTTGTTTTTGTGAAGCAACCGTTGCAGGTTCAGCAGCCTGACCCACACTTACACCCAAAACAGAAAATGAAAGTAGAGAGGTGAGAAGGGATATCTTTAAAGTATTCATGGCAATTCTTATGGTTGTGAAGTTTATGCTATGTATTAGCATGTAAAGCATGAAAATAGAATATAAAAATATTTACCTTTTTAAAGAGAGAAAAAGAATTCGCTATCTGTACTAGGCATTAAGTTTGAATCTGTATATTGATTTTGTAAGGAAATAAAAGATTTTTTATCTAAAAATATTTTTATAAATAAAATACTTAGATAAATTTCACTTTTATAAAAAAGCCCGTTAACATGGGGTATTGCAAACAGCCTTGGGTATCGCTATGAGTTTTTGGAAAAAGAAAAATAATGCAGCATTTGTATTTTTCATTATTACCTTATATTCATTGCTGGGCTTCGGCATTGGCTATGTCATCTGGGAATTTTTCCTCGATAAATAAGTGCTATCTGATTTATAGATTGATATAAATTTTAAAACTCTATTGAAAGCTCCATCACCCTTTGGGAGAAGGTTGGGATGAGGGCTATGACCACTATTTTGTTATCTGCCTTACTTTTGAAGGATCAAAAGTAACAAAAATCCTTTGTTCTTTAGAGGGTACGTCCATGTGCCCTAACGAACGAGTGACATCCATGTTGCTAGGTATATAATTAGATTAATTCTGAATTTCAAAATTTAGCCCTACGCTCTAATCTTCTTCTACCCGATTCATTAATTTTTTCAGGTATTGTATAAATTTCAGTGAGTAATGCTTCAGCAAAATCTAAACAATCTAAAGCTTCATTCTCGCCAGTAGTCCCGTCATGGGCAGAATCATTACCATCATGACGGATGCAATGAGCGAGTTCTTGTAATCGTTTTGGAATTTTGTCTTGAGCAATTAAAAAATCAATTCGATTGGCTAATTTATTTCTTTGGTCTTTATTGGGTTGTTGCTCAGAAGCATGATTTTCTTCTAACCATTTTTCTAATAAATCTTTTGTGACAAGGTCTAAGCATAATCTAAACATAGAACCGCTAGCGACAAAACAATTCATTGCAAGACATTTAGTAGCTTCATCAAATATACTTTTTATATTCTCGGGAACATGTAAAGGACATGTGATTTGTTGTTTACTGGGAGGAATAGAAATTTTTGCAATCTGGAAATGATCGCTAATGTTCGTTTTATCTGTGGTACATAAATTCGCATAAGACTGAATATGTATTTTATTTTTTAGTTCTTGGAAGTCAGCTCCCTCTTGTAATACTAAGACGCATCCTTCTTTACAATGGCTACACTGGCTGAACGCCTCCCAATAATTAGTTAGGGTATAAGAACTATTACGATACTCATGTAAAGTCGTAGCTAATACATCAAATCTTATTTTTTGGCTACCACAGAAATTACAATTATAGACTAAAAAGTGTTTCATTTTTATTGGCTTATTTATATGAAATTGATTTATATGAATAATACACGCAATGATTAATTAATCTAGAGGGAAATAAATGTAGAGTAGGCGACATGGATGTCGCCGTTCACTTGTGATACATGGACGTATCATCAAGTGAACAAAAGATTTTTGTTACTTTTGATCTTTCAAAAGTAAGTCAATGTCTGAGCAGAAAAATTGTGTTTTATAAAAAGAATATGGGGCAGTGATTCAATAAATCCTCTCCCTCTTGCGCGTTATAACGCTCATCCTTTAAAAAAGGAGAGGGAACTTAAAGGCATAAAAAAGCCCCTACAAAGTAGAGGCTTTTCTTCTATCTAAGACCTAAATCTTAAGACACTTTATCACCCGGTTTAGCACCAGATTCAGGTGAAATCACCCAAACACCTTCGCCATTACCAGCGGCAAGTACCATACCGTTCGAAATACCAAAACGCATCTTACGTGGAGCAAGGTTAGCGACCATCACCACCAGTTTGCCTTTCAGGTCTTCCGGTTTATAGAACTCACGGATACCACTGAACACATTACGTGGTTCAGCTTCTCCAACATTTAAAGTCAATTGCAGTAGTTTGTCAGAACCTTCAACCGTTGCAGCGTCCAGAACTTCAGCCACACGTAAATCAACTTTAATGAAGTCATCAATCGTGATGATCTCAGCTTCACCAACTTTAGGTTCAGCTTTCTTCTCTTTGGCTTTCTCTTTTTTCTTCTCAGCTTTTGCTGGTTCAGCAGCAGGTGCAGCTAAAGAATCTTTAGATGCATCGACCATCGCAGCCACAGCTTTCGGATCAACACGTTGCATCAATGGCTGGAACAATGCAATTTCATGACCAGTCAAAATTTCAGTGCGAGAAGCAAAGTCGAAAGAAGCCAGTTTTAGGAAGTCCTGAACCTGAGCAGCCAAAGTTGGAAGTACTGGAGCTAAATACACAGCCAATTGACGGAACAGGTTGATACCTACAGAACACACACCGTGAACCTGTTGTTCTTCGCCTTCAATTTTCGCTAAAGCCCAAGGTTTTTTCTCATCGATGTACTGGTTGGCTTTATCTGCAAGTGCCATGATTTCACGGATCGCTGCCGAGAATTCACGGGTTTCATAAGCTTTGGCAATTGAATCGCCAGCATCAATAAAGCTTTGAACCAGTTCAGGCTCGGCACAAGTTGCACTTAACTTGTTATCAAACTTGGTATTGATGAACTTCGCACAACGGCTGGCAATGTTCACCACTTTACCAACCAAGTCGGAATTTACTTTCTGAACGAAGTCATCAAGATTCAGGTCAGAATCTTCAACTTTGTCAGAAAGTTTAGACGCGAAATAGTAACGCAGGTATTCAGGGTTCAAATGCTGTAAATACGTTTCAGCTTTGATGAAGGTACCGCGAGATTTCGACATCTTCTGACCGTTTACAGTCAGGAAGCCATTTACGAATAAACCCGTTGGAGTACGGTAGTTTGCGCCTTCAAGCATTGCAGGCCAGAACAGCGCGTGGAAGTAAACGATGTCTTTACCAATAAAGTGATAGACTTCATTTTTAGAATCTTTTTTCCAGAAATCATCAAAGCTTAAGTCAGGACGTTTAGTTTTGATGTAATTCTCGAAGCTCGACATATAGCCGATTGGCGCATCCACCCACACATAGAAGTATTTGTTTGGTGCATCTGGAATTTCGAAACCGAAGTAAGGCGCATCACGGGAAATGTCCCAGTCGTTCAAGCCATTGTCAAACCATTCATCCAATTTGTTGGCGATAGATACGGGTAGACGGCCTTCGTCACGGGTCCATTTTTGCAGGTATTCACCAAAATTTGGCAGTTTAAAGAAGTAATGATCTGATGATTTCTCAACAGGTGTCGCACCGCTTAAAGTCGATTTTGGATTTAATAATTCAGTCGCGTTGTAAGTTGTACCGCAGACTTCACATGAATCGCCGTATTGATCTTCCGTCTTACATTTTGGGCATGTACCCTTAATGAAACGGTCTGACAGGAACATGCCTTTTTCAGGATCAAATAACTGGGTTACAGGGCGAACTGCAATATTGCCGGCTTCACGGTTTTTGATATAGATTTCTGAAGCGCGGGCGCGATTAGTATCACTGTGGGTAGAGTCATAATGATCGAAATGCACACCGAAACCGTCAAAGTCACGAATATGTTCTTTTTGCACATTGGCGATCTGTGCTTCAGGTGAAATGCCATTTGCCTCTGCACGCAGCATGATCGCTGTACCATGAGCATCATCCGCACAGACATACGTCACGTCATGGCCCATCGCGCGCATCGCACGTACCCATATATCAGCCTGGATATAGCCGAGTAAGTGACCCATATGAATCGGGCCATTGGCGTAAGGAAGGGCATTGGTGACTAGGATTTTACGCACGGATTCACTCTCTCATTCATATTCATTATACAATGGGCCATAATTTTACATGATGCAGAAGGGATTACAAAGAAATGCTTTTACAGAAGCACAAGGAATAAATCAGGCCGAATATTCAGAATACAAAAACAGGCTATAGGCAGGTAATTGACCCTTAAAAATTCGATTAAGATAAGTTGATGCTACTTCCTGCAATCAATAGCAACAACATGTACAGGCTTTGTTGCAGTTTGCTTAATTCACCCACGTCATTGCATGCTTTGTGCTAAAAATTTGGCTGATCATTTTTATTATGACGCCTTAGGAGGGTACTCATGACTCAG
>NZ_DFDO01000015.1:0-5610 GCF_002367915.1 Acinetobacter sp. UBA3025 | reverse complement strand
GCCTGAACTACTTTCTTAGTGGCTGGATCTACAGTGACCGTCACGCGCTCTTCACGATAATCCATAGTGACAGGCTGGCCAGGTGCAACCATGCGTACCATTTGAGCTTTGGTTTTCTCTTTGATTTTTGCTTCAGTTAAATTAGATTGGCCAACCAGCGCAGCTGCCTGATCAGCGATACATTTAGGCTGGTTTGCTCGGAAATATTCCCATTCTTCGACCACTTGCCCATTTTTTAAATGACAATAGCCCACTTGCCCATTAGTTTCATTACGGATTTCCAGCTTTCCACCCTGATTAATACAATAGGCACTCGCTGGATTCGCTGTTCCTAATGACGCTGAGTTTGAGTCAGTCGACTGGGTCGTATTACAGCCAGTAAGGAGGATGGATGCAAATAATCCGGACAAACCAGATAAAATTATTTTTTTCATGAGCGGTATTCTTCTAAAGGAATTCACCTTTAATGTAGCATATTCCACTTATAGCGTCAGATCTGAAAAGGCTTGAGTGTTTGTAATTCTGTAAAAAGCGGCAGGATCATTTCTTAATATCATTAGGTTTAATCCCATTTAAGTTCTCACTATTTCCTATGATTTATATCAATCAATAATTAGCTTTTAAAAGTAATCTCTTTCTTAAACTAACTAAAATTTAGATTTAGTTAAATATTGGAATGGCTTTAAGATGACAATGTCATTACATTATTATACAAATTGTTTATCACCCTTCATCAACCAAGCATTACTCTAATATTTTGTTTTTAGATCATTAAATTAATTATCTCCCAGTTTCTTTGTCCTAGCCTTTTTTATGCACGAAGCTTGATGTTTGTACTAGCGGCTATATTGATTTAATATTTGATTGAATTTTAAACTTTATCTCGGCATGCAAGACGATCTCCAGCTTTCTTTAAAAGAATACCTTTCTACGGTTCAGGAAGTGGTCAAAATCACTTTCGATACACCGGTGTGGGTCAAAGCTGAGATTCGAAATTTAAATATCAAAGCTGGCCATTACTATCTGGAACTGGCAGAAAAAGATCCTGACAATGATCAGGTCATTGCCAGTTGCCGGGCCACCATCTGGAAATTTGCTGCACAGAAAATTGTGACGCAATTTGAACGTGAAAGTGGTATTGAGCTAAGCCGGGACCTTAAGGTTTTAATCAAAGTCAAAGCCAGCTTTGATCCGCAATATGGGTTTTCCCTAAATATTACAGAGATTGATTCTGGATATACCTTGGGTGATATAGCCCGACGTTATCAGCAGATTGTAGAGAGACTGACAACCGGAGGTCTGATTGATCGCAATAAAAATCTGCCTACACCTTTTGACCTCAACCGGATTCTGGTGATTGCTCCGGAAAAGGCTGCAGGTCTGGGCGATTTCAAGAAAGATGCTGATGCTTTACAAAAAGCTCAGGTATGCGAATTTATCTATCACAGTGCGACCTTTCAGGGAAATACGGCAGCGCAAAGCATCATGCAAAGCTTGGCACAAGCTTTAAAGCAGTGGGCACAAACTTATCATAACGCGCCTGACCTGATCGTGATCATTCGTGGCGGTGGTGCAGTCAATGATCTGGCTTATTTAAATGACTATGCATTGGCTGCCCTGCTCTGCAAACGTTCAGTTCCCGTCTGGGTTGGTATTGGTCATGAAAAAGACAGGACGATTCTGGATGAAATTGCTCATCGTTCTTTCGACACACCAAGTAAAGTGATTGCTGGAATTCGCAATCATGTCGTCGAGCTGACGCAAGAAGTTATAAATAACCTGCAAAGTATCCAGAGACTTTCTCAACAGCAAATTCAGGCTTATCAAAGCCAGAATGAGCAATATCTAAAGCTAATCCAAAATTTGGCCAATCACCAGATTATGAATGCCTTGCAACGTTTAGAGCAGCTCAAGTCCAACACCTCTAACCTTGCCCAGCAACAGACCCAACTGATTAACCAGCAGCTAGATGCCCTAATGCGGGAAACACTCCTGCAAAATCCCAAACATGTTTTGTCCAAAGGCTATGCCATTGTGCGGCAGCAAGATCATGTAGTTCGTTCAATTTATCAAATTGATGTCCAACAACCCATTCAGGTTGAATTAAACGATGGCCTATTTTCAGCACAACTTACGCAGGTAACTCCCCATGAGTCATGATACTTTGAGCTTTCAAGAAGGCTATGACATCTTGAAAAAGAATGCTGAATTACTTGAATCTCAGCAAGAACCAGATATTGATAATCTGATGAAAATCGTTGAAGAGTCTATGCAGGCGTATAAAGCCTGTAAATCCCGAGTGGAAGCCGTTCAGAATGCATTGAACGAGACATTCAAGGATTAATTTTATTAAATACCTTAAATCAGTATAGGCTGATGATTTAAATAGCTTAGGCTATTTTGAAATCTCTTCCCTATAAAAAAGCCCTCATAGAGAGGGCTTTTTATTAGATTAGAACCGCCAGTTATAGAACAAGTCAATTGCACGTTCTAAAGACTGACTGGCTTCCAGATATAAACGCTGATTCATTTGATAACGTAAAGTCAGCTTGTTCACTGGGGTAAATACGCCAACCCCATAACGGATATACAAGTCTGGCGTAATATAACCGGTTACAGACACCTGAGTATCATCCCCTGTGCCCTGTGCATCCAGTGCCAGACCACTCAAGCCAAAGCTACGACCAATCTGGTTGGTCAAGGCACGCGTACCGCCTAAGCCCAGACTGATCCCTGCGGCTGCAATGGTGTTGTTTACATCAGATCTGAAGCCTTCCGCCTGACTTAAACCTGAAGCCCCCTCATTGATACGACCTGTAATTAAGGCATTCAACGCTTCCTGTTCAGACAGACCAGCATCGTTATACACCTGAATGGCAGGACTTGAAGCTGTACCTGTAACACGCACACCCACCGTGCTGCCCTGTATCGATTTATTGGCATCAATATCCAGGGTTGGATTCGATAACGGGCCATTGAAACGTGCAATCGCACGGTTCAGATCCAGACTTTGTCCATAGGCTTCAATTTTCACCCGTTGTGATACCCCGATCGCACCATTGGCACGCATCGCAGATTCCAAACCACGTTGTGTCAGATTGACACGACCTAAGAGTGGAATACGGCTGTCAAAGCCCTGGAAGATCACCTGATTTCCTAACGACACTGCAACATCTGCGCGAATATCCCATGGACGTGCCGCTTTCAGAATGGCGAGCTGGTCATCTCCCTCACGTACTACGCGTACGTCAGAAGACAAGCCCACAACAGGTTCAGACGCTTCAGGCATAGAAATCAATGCACGAGAAACATCGACCTTACCACTCAAGCTCAATTTTTTATTGAACGGATACATATCCAGGGTCAGATCAGGCGTAACCACCGCAGTAATCAGCGGTGCCTGGCGAATCAGCAGATTTTCACCCTGAAGTTTGAGCTGTACGCGAGGATCACCTTTCCAGTCTACAGAACCAGTTAATTTACCAGCACCACGACCACTATTAAATGCACCATTAATAGTCGCGGTATTTTGACGGACTGATGAATAGAGCTGCACATTGGTTAGATTGACTGGTAATGAAATCATGTTGATCGCCCCGTCCTTAACCCGAATTTCACCTTCAAGTAATGGATCGGTTAACGTTCCGCTAATTTTACCTGCATACGACAGGGTACCATCCAGATTACGCACATCCTGAATGAATGGCTTAAAGACCTTCAACTGAACCTGGTTAAAGGCAATCTCGCCACGCATTGGTTTATTGTCACGATATGGATCAATAATTACATTGGCATAGCCTGTACCAATATCCGGCGTTTTCACATCCAGACGAATCTGTAATCCAGCGGCCACGCTTTTTGCGACCAGCCCCACTTCATCATATTTTAAAGTCGAGCCTAAATATTCCGGATCATCAGAAGATAAGCCGATCACCCCATTGCGGGTTACCAGACGAGCATCAATTTTCGGTTTAGCACCTTGTGCCCAAGCTGCCTTGGCATAACCATTCACTTTACCGGTTAATGCTATGCCTTCTGGCAGGAAGGCACTAAAGTCAGCCAGATCCAGGTTACGGGTAATAAATGAAGCACTACCTCGAGTTTTATTGACTCGAATTGGCTGGTCAAAGCAAAGTTGACTTTGCTGACTCATCCAGCAATGAGCGCCAACAAACAGATCCGACTGTGCAGTGTTATAAATTACAGCTGCATTTTGACGCTGCACCAGATGAGTACGCAGTGAGTCGAAATCACCGCGCTGGATCTGGCCTAACCAGTTATTTTGTGCATTAAAACCACCTGCGAGCTGAACAAAGAATTTAGACAGCTTATTTTCAGCCTGAACTTGTAGCACATGCGCGGCGCGCGTTCCAGCAAGTGACACTTCACCGCGTACAATCTGTCTATTGCCACTACGCAACTGATCCATGGTCGCAGTCAATAAAGTCGGTGTGGTTTGCGAAGTTGGCAACTGGCCGCGTACCCGAATCTTGTCTACGCTAAACAGATTCTTGAAGGCAAAATTGTCCACTGCCAGATTCGCAGTTGCTTGCAAACGCGGTTGTGCTTGCATATTGATGTAGCCTTGTACCCGGCCTCTTAATCCCGGATAAAGCTCATATAATGCCGGCGCATTCACTTTAAGTTGCAGATTTTGTGCATTACCTGTGGCCTGTATCTGGTTGCTGGCATAAGACAGGAACAGGTTATTGGCTTCAAACTGCTGCGGTACAAAACCACGCTGCTTGGAATCAATCAATACAGCCAGATTACCCTTACCGCGTACCGGTTTATTATTCAACATACCGGCCAGATTTAAGCGTTGAATCTGGACACGCTTCACTGCATCCGACCAGACACCTTGGGTTTGCAGATTGCCAGACAATTCACCTTTAAGCTTGGCATTAAAATACTGAGGTTTGAAACGCACTAAAGAAGCATTTACATTCCAGCCAATACCATTCGCCAAGTTCACCTGACCATTGGCATTAATTTTTCCAGCGACCCCATCATGACGCAGTTCCTTGATATTCAGCATATCAGGCGTACCCGACAAGCGCAGTTTCAACAATCCCTGACTGGCCTTGATCTGGCTGGCACTTAATGCGCCATCATAATTGACTGCATAACTTTTGAATCCGCCACCTGCTTTTTCATCATGGAACAACAAGGCAATATTACTGTTACCTGTCAGATGAACGGTTTCATTTTGCGCAGCCAGTCGTCCGGTCAGATCTACACCGCTGAGGTTAATAATCTGCTGATTCGGGCGTGCGTAACCACTGGCTTTTACTCGACCATTCAAGCGGTCAATTGGTGAAGCTGCAGCCAGAGTTTGAGTATTCAGGTTCTGGGCATTTAATACTGCGGACCATTTGAGCTGACGTTTTTCTTCTGGCAGTTCAACCCGTGCATTACCTGTTAGACTGCCTGCCTGTCCATTTCCACTATATTTAAAACTTGGAACATTCAGAATATTATTTTTCAGGTTTAGTTGTGCCTGATACATTCCTGTCGGCAACAGCCCTTCTTCATGCTGAGCAACCTGAGTAGCGACATGGATATTCTGCTGGCCTTCGACCAGTACCAGATCAACATCGCCTGATTCAC
>NZ_DFDO01000146.1:0-4228 GCF_002367915.1 Acinetobacter sp. UBA3025 | reverse complement strand
CTCATGATTTTTTCATTGAGCTTCTTATCTTCATAGAGCTGGACTTCGGTAAATTCAGCACTGCGATAATTATAAGTCGCATTGTTGCGGGCACGTTCATGCTGTGCCACAGGGTCAACAAAACTCAACTGCATTTCACCATCCGGTTTTTTCGGCAGGTTAAATGTCACAGTTGAATATTTGCCTGCAAATTGAGTACTGAAGCCAGCCCAGCTTTGATCCAGTGCACGTGAAATACTTTCTGGACTCATGCCAGCTTCTTCACGGCCTTCACCACGTTGTCCGCGTTCACCACGAGGACCACGTTCACTACCTTCGCCGCGACCGCCATTGGCCTGCATTTCTGGTTGTGGACGTTCTACGCCCAGAACTTTATACATACCATCACGCCACCAGCCATAAGACCAGGTAAGACCGGTACAAGCCAGAATCAGGTAGAAAATCACCACCCAGGTACCCACCACTGCATGCAGATCCCAGATAAAGTTACGGCCTTTCAGTTGTGGCTTCACTGCCAACCATTGCTTGATCGAATGACGTTTTGGCCAGCGTAAATACAGGCCAGACAAAACGAAAAAGATCAGCATCAGGGTACACGCACCGGTAATCTGTTTACCGACGGGTCCTACCGTTAAATTACGATGTAGTTGCTGTACAAACTGGAAGAATTCACGACCTTTAATTTCAGGCAATACTTCAGCCGTGTAGGGGTTGACCATCATGTTATAACCACGACGTGCTCCCTCTTTTACAATATTGACCGTACTGGAGGCACTTGGATCCTGTGCCACGGTAATACTGTTAATTTTCATTTCAGGGTTTTGGTTCTGGAAATGCTGATACAGCTGGGCAGGGCTAAGCTTGTCTCGCTCTTGAACCTGTACAGTATAACTGTCGCTATTCATCCATTTTAAGATTTGCGGCTCATAAGAATAAATAGCACCCGTGACTCCCATAATTGAGAGAATCAAACCTGCAGTAATCCCCAGAAACCAGTGGATTTGGAAAAATGTCTTTTTAAACATGATGGTCAGATTTATGGTGGTATGTGTAAAAGTAGGCAAATTATAACTGAAGAATCAGAATAAATTATAGATTATGATGATAATATTTATTCTCATTATCATTTGTGTCGATGAGTTGGATAAAAGATAGACGTAAAAAAACCTCCATGTCGAAACAGGAGGTCTTTCAAAACCGGGATATATCTTAGATTTCTTTTGGTGCGCCCACTTCTTCTTGCAGATGCTTGCGAATGGTCGCGAAAGAGAAGTTTTTACTGTCTAAACGTTTAGGCAGGATATAAGCACCTTGCTGACCTTTGACTTTAAAATTGATCAGCATGAATTCCGGCGTGTTATACCATTCATAAATGTCTTTCCAGCCAATAGCACCTACACCTTCCTGCATGCCCATTTTTTGGCGCATCACGATACCATGTGGCTGTACACCCAGACGGATGCCTTTAATTTCCTGTACCGGAAATTCATTCATCTTGCGTTTAACATACCATTCCAGACCGAAAGTACGGATCAGGTAATACAGTACTACACAGACAATCGCCACCCAGCAGATGACTGTTGAGTAGTTCTTGATCAGGATAATTCCCAGAATAGACAAGGCAACAATAGCACCCATGATCAGCCAGGCTTTCATGCCAATTTTATTGGTACTACGCCAGATCATCAGCTGAGCATGACGCTGCTCAGCTTCTGAAATTTCATAGTTCACAGGCTGTAAGGTATAAGCGTATAAATTTTTCGCGGTCATAATGAAATTAACAGATTTAAAACTGTAAAAAGTTTAGCATTAATTGTGCTGATTCAGTGAGTATATTGTTCCAAAATCGGCCAAATTATAATGAAGCCAATTCAGTGGCCTGTTCATCACGTTCGTGACTTAAACTTTGCTTTAACTGACTCAATTGCTTCAAGATACTAAACATTAAAGACAGTTGCTGCAAAATAATCAATGGTTTCTGGTCTTCTTCCTGCTGTTGTGACAGACGCTGACGGATATTCTGGATCATATTCTGGGTGCTTAGGTCAGGGACTTCATCATAGAGCAGGGCACCACGAATATTTTCTAGGGCTTGATCCAGCAAGTCCAGCACATCCTGATCCTGAATTTTTTCACGATGCGCACCCAGCGCGGCAATATAACTGATAAAAGTATGATTCAGGCACAGGAACTCGAAAGCCTGTGATTTTTGCACAGGATCAAAATCAGGTTCGGTGGCCAAAGTCGAGATCAGGGAAGCCACTTCAGCATCGGTATTATGAGCCGCACGGCGTACCACCCGGTAGGTCAGACCATTATTTCGTCCAGACTTATACTGTTCAATCACTTCACTCAAGTAATCGCATTCTGCCTGCAGACTGCGGCTAATGCTGCGTGGCAAGCGACGGAATTTCCAGTCCGGGAAGATAAAGCTCACGCCAAACCATGCAATCGCACAGCCAATCAGTGTATCAATCATACGTGGAATAGCTGCGGCAAAGCCCATACCGTCCAGGTTAAAGTTGATCAGGGCCAGAATGGTAATGAAGGCAGTGGCCTGTGCATACTGTTTACTGCGTAATTCAAAGAACAGAATTCCACTCAAAATTAGCAGTAATAATTGCCCTTCAACGGAAGGAATGAAGTACAAAATGGCATATCCCAAAAGAATACCTGCCAATGTTCCAACGATGCGTAAACGTAAGCGGCGTTTGGTGGCATTGAAGTTAGGTTGGCTGACAAAAAGCGCAGTTAGTAGAATCCAGTAGCCATACTGAATATCGGTCAGCTGGACAAAGATATAGCTGATCAGCAACACAATCGACAGGCGAATAGCATGACGGAACAACACAGATTCAGGTGTCAGATGCTGCTTGACCCGAATCTTGATATCTTCCCAGCCTTTCAGGTCGTCATCTTTGAGCTGGTTTTCAATATGTTTAGCACGATCAAATTTGATATTACGCTCAGTTTCCAGGTTGCGTAATTGTGCATCAATGGATTTCAGGTTCTGGAATAAAGCAAATAGGGCATTGATCCAGACCTGATCATACTGCTGTTCTATACGCAATTTTTCCAGGGACAATCTCAGGTTTTCAAAGGCATGTTTGAAGCGTTTATTATGTTTATAGGTTTTGCGTTGCTGAATGCTTTCACTCAGGTCTTTACAGGCTCTGCCCTGAATCGACAGGATGCGCTGAAAACGGAACAAAACGTCGCTGTGTTCAAAAATCTTGGCCAGTTTTTGATAATCAATATGTGCAGAATCAGCACGCTCGTGAATATCTTGTGCCACAAAATAATATTGCAGGCTACGACGAGTATCTTTCTGACCCCGGTCACCTTTCAGGCGAGTCAAAAGGACGGTCTTCATTTCATTAAAAATTGAAATCAGTTTGCCATTTTCCAGTGACAGCTCGATCATGCTTTGCTGATAACTTTTTGCTGTCATGTCGACATCGAACAGATTCGATTTGGCATACAGGAAATCACCCAGTGAAGCATAGCACTTAGCTAAGTTATCCTGTGCACGTCGCGCAGGAAACAGTAGAAAGCTCAGGGTCGACAAAAAGCCATACCAGACTGCACCAATCAGCAGCAAGCTTGCCTGCTGATACCATCTATCAAATAGTTCAACCCCCAGCATGGAATAAACAGAAATCACCAGACAGCCATAGGAAATCGTGGCATAACGTCGACCAAGCGAGCCGAGCAGAATCAGGACAATACAAGAAACAATGAGGGCAGAAGCAAACAGCAGCGGATAAGGAAATAACAGATAGACTGCCACTGCGGTAATGAAGAAGCCTAAATAGGTATAGAACAGATTCAGGATACGTACGGAAAAGCGGTCATCAATATCGCTTAAACCTGCGGCCACTACCCCAAGAGTGAGTGGAATAGTCATTAACTGCTGTCCCATGAAATAGGGAACAAAGGCAGTGCCTGCAAAAGCGATTAGCATACGCAGGTTATACATCAGGGTCGTATTATAAGTCGCGTGCTTAAGACGTCTGAGCCAAGATTTCAACGGTGATCCTTTCTCTTGCAGTCTTTGCTGCAAAGCTGAATATACATATGAGAAAAAGTATATTTATAACTTTTAATTTCCATGTAAATCATACTATGCGCTATGTTAATTTGTCTGCCTACTACGCATTAAAATCTTTAATTACATGAACTCCAATTCGACAGCACCACGGCCTTATGCCATGTCCTGGATTATTTT
>NZ_DFDO01000088.1:0-6238 GCF_002367915.1 Acinetobacter sp. UBA3025 | reverse complement strand
ATTATATCAATGACATCTATGTAGCTACATTTCATTCTATACAGAGCGGCTTTTCACAAGCAACTGATTCGACAACCACTTATCTGCTTTTAAAGATAAAACAATTTCAAAATGTTTAGAAACAGTGAAAAGCTTATGATTTTTAAGTGATGGGCTTCATTGTCCGGCATCAGACTGTTAATATCAAAGTGAAATTTCTAAGTGATTGAACCGCTATGCAAGAGTCTATTGAACAATACATGCAAACGGTAGGACAGCAGGCACGCCAGGCTTCTCGCATTTTGGCCCGTGCGTCTACCCAAACTAAAAACAGCGCATTGTCAGCAATTTATACCGCTTTAGAAAACAGTCAGGCTGCTATTCTGGCTGCCAACCAGATTGATATGAATAAAGCTCACCAGAATAATCTGGACAGTGCCCTGCTTGATCGCTTAGAACTCAACCCCGCACGCTTTAAAGGTATGTTACAGGGCCTGAAAGATGTAATCAGCCTGAAAGATCCAATTGGTGAAATTACCGATATGGCTTACCGTCCTACAGGTATTCAGCTTGGCAAGATGCGTGTGCCTTTAGGCGTAGTGGGCATGATTTATGAATCACGTCCGAATGTAACTCTGGAAGCTGCTTCACTGGCATTGAAATCCGGAAATGCGATTATTCTGCGTGGCGGTTCAGAAGCTCTGGAATCTAACCAGGCCATTGCGACTGCCATCCAGCATGGCTTGAAAGTAGCAGGTTTGCCTGAAGCGTCAGTTCAGGTGATTAACACAACTGACCGTGCTGCGGTTGGCCAGCTGATTACCCTGACTGAATTTGTCGATGTGATTGTACCGCGTGGTGGCAAAGGCTTAATTGAGCGCATTACTGAAGAGGCACGTGTGCCTGTAATCAAACATCTGGACGGGAATTGTCATGTCTATGTCGAAGCACAGGCTGATCTGCTCAAAGCCCTGCCCATTGCTTTGAATGCCAAAACCCATCGTTATGGCGTATGTAACGCTATGGAAACTTTGCTGGTTGATGAAAAAGTTGCTGAAGATTTCCTGCCTCGAATTGCTGAGCTGTATCAGGAAAAACAGGTAGAGCTTCGTGGTTGTCGTGAAACCCAGCGTATCTTGGGCAATCAGGTAGTTGCCGCAACAGAAGAAGATTGGTACACCGAATATCTGGGTCCGATTCTGGCTATTAAAGTTGTATCAGGTGTTGAAGAAGCCATTGAACATATCAATAAATATGGTTCACATCATACTGATTCAATCATTACTGAGAATTACAGCATCGCTCGTGAATTTTTAGCAGGTGTAGATTCGAGTTCAGTCATGATTAATGCTTCTACCCGCTTTGCTGACGGCTTCGAATATGGCCTAGGGGCGGAAATCGGCATTTCGACAGATAAAATTCATGCCCGTGGCCCGGTTGGCTTAGAAGGCCTGACTTCCCAGAAATGGGTAGTCTTCGGTGATGGTCAGATTCGTCAGTAAATAGATAATAAAATCAGCCTTGTTCGCAAGGCTAATTTTTTATGCATGGGATGAATAAAAGACATGTTCAAGTAAATATGCAACCTTTATAAAATTGCATATAATTTCTTCATATCCATACCTAAAAGATAGAATAAATAAACATTATTTTTAAGAAATATAAGTTACAGTTTAATAGATCATTTTTTAACAGTATTTTATTTATAAATGAAAACTATGAACTGATAAATTTTAATTATTATTGTCGCCATGGTCGATAATGCTTAAGTCTAATCGGCTAAAGTCTATCTAGGACAGTAAAAAAACCCATGTTAAAACATGATCACAGACCTATCTTGTGTCGCTTTTGCCAGCAGACAGGTCAACGAAATGGATGAGAATTTTAATTAGAATCGGGTAAACAATCGTGTCTAAATCAGTATTAGTTATTAATTGTGGCTCTTCTTCAATCAAGTTTGCCCTATTGCTTGAAGAACAGAATTTCCGTATTCACGGCTTAGCTGAGAACTTAGGCACAGAAAATGCCCGTATTAAAGGTGTGACTGTCGGTAATGAACCCGTCGATATTCATATTCCTTTTGCAGATCATAAGAAAGCGCTAGAAGTAGGTTTAGAGCGTCTGGCGAATTACAAGCCGGATGCCATTGGTCACCGTGTGGTACATGGCGGCAGCCTGACCAAGGCAGAACTGATTACTGACGAGATTATTGAAAAAATTCGCGAAGCAACTCCACTTGCGCCTTTACACAATCCGGCTCACCTGATCGGGATCGAAGCGACTAAACGTTTATTCCCAGACTTGCCACAAGTCGCAGTATTCGATACAGCTTTCCATCAAACCATGCCGGCACATGCTTACCGTTATGCGCTGCCTAAATTCCTTTATACCGAATATGGCGTACGTCGTTATGGTTTCCATGGTACCAGCCATGCTTATGTGTCCGATCGCGGTTCTGAACTGGCTGGCAGCTTTAAGCAAGGTGGCTGGTTAACAGCACATCTCGGTAATGGTAGTTCGACCTGTGCGGTGTGGAATGGCCAAAGTGTAGATACCTCAATGGGTCTGACGCCACTTGAAGGTGTGGTGATGGGTACTCGTAGTGGTGATGTCGATCCAAGTTTGCATAGCTTCCTGGCTGCAAACTTAGGCTGGGATGTATATAAAATTGACAAGATGCTCAACAAAGAAAGTGGCTTGCTTGGTTTGTCTGACAACCTGTCTAATGACATGCGTACTCTGATTGAAGCCTCAGAACAAGGTAATGAAGATGCGACTCTTGCGATTGAAGTATTCTGCTACCGTCTGGCGAAATCTTTAGCTGCTTTAAGCTGTGGTCTGCCACGTATTGATGGTCTGTTCTTTACCGGTGGTATTGGTGAAAACTCGGCGTATATCCGTGAAAAAACCATGGCTTATTTACCACATTTCGGTTTCAACCTGGATAAAGATGCTA
Organism: Acinetobacter sp. UBA3025; assembly: GCF_002367915.1. Lineage (NCBI taxonomy): Bacteria > Pseudomonadati > Pseudomonadota > Gammaproteobacteria > Moraxellales > Moraxellaceae > Acinetobacter > Acinetobacter sp. UBA3025. The sequence continues at coordinate 3,303 of NZ_DFDO01000088.1, read as the reverse complement.
ATAGCAGTTTGAAACGTGGTACGGAAGGTCGTATCGATAACGGTACAGGCCCACAAATCTGGGTAGTTCCAACTGATGAAGAAGGCCGAATCGCGAAAGAAACTCATTATGTGGTAGAGCATGAAGTGGAGCAAGCCACTGCAAAAAAGTCTGAACCTGAAGCTGCGCTTGCATAAGCAAGCCCGGTTCCCTTTTACCTAATTTCTATTATTGCGCGACTGATATTACTTATGAAAACGATTTTATTGGTGCCGACCGGGGAAGGCGTCGGCTTAACTTCAGCCTGTTTAGGTTTGGTATATGCTTTAGAATGCCAAGGGGTAAAAGCAGGTTTTGTGAAACCTTTTTCACAGGAAAAAAGTCAGGAAACAGATCGCACTACAGCACTCTATCGTCATTTATCCCAAAGTGAAACCGTTGAACCGATTGCTTATGAAAGTCTGATTCAGCGCTTTAATCTGGGTGAAACAGATGAATTGCTTGAAGATGCAGTACGCCTGCATCGTGAGATTGCCAAAAATCACGACCTGATTATTGTTGAAGGTTTGGTACCCAATAGCCGTGATACCTTTGCGCCAAGCTTTAATGCAGCCTTGGCACAGGCACTCGATGCCAAAGTCATTATTGTCAGCAATGCTGATATCAACCAGCCTGAAGTGGCAGCTGAAAAAGTTGAAAGCCAATTACGTTATTTGGGTGGGTCCTCTTCTACTCGTATGGCTGGCGTATTGTTTATGCGCACCAAAGGCTTACCGGAAGATTCTGCACAGATCCCGGTGACCATTGATCCTAGTTTACGTCTGATTAGTGATACCAACAAATTTATAGCTGATATTCAAAAAACCCATGCCCATATTGGTTCTGAAAAGCTTCCAGTGATTGGTCTGGTTCCATTCAGCAATACTTTAAGTGTGCCACGTATTTCTGACCTGGCAGCGCATATTTCAGCAGACTGGGTCAATCTGGGTGAAGCAAAGCAGCGCCGTGTCTTACACAGCAGTTTAATTGCGTCCAATATTGAGCATGAATTACATAAATTTGTGGCTGGCGAGCTGATTATCAGTGCATCAGACCGTATTGATGTCCTGTTGGCAAGTAGCTTGGCGAGCAGCAATGGCATTCCATTGGCAGGTCTGGTACTGACTGAACATTATGAGCCAAATTCGGCTGTACTGGAGTTCTGCCAGACAGCGATTAAACATGGTCTGCCTATTCTGCATACACCACTCAGTACTTTTGAAACTGCCCAAAGTCTGGCCAATTTAAGCAATGAAATTCCATGTGATGATACTGAACGTGCTGAACAGGTCACTCGTTTTGTGTCCAGTCATTTAAATGAAGAATGGATCGCACAGCTAATCAATGGTTCTTACAAGCCACGTCTGTCTCCTTCTGCATTCCGTCATGAACTGGTACAAAAATCGATTACTGCGAAAAAACGTATTGTGCTTCCGGAAGGTGATGAGCCACGTACCATTCAGGCGGCTGCGATCTGTCAATCTCGTGGGATTGCGCACTGTATCTTGCTGGCAAAACCGGAAGAAGTGGTTGAAGTTGCTAAAGCACGCAATATTGAATTACCGCACGATCTTGAAATTATTGATCCAGACCTGATTCGCGAGAATTATGTCGAAAAAATGGTTGAATTGCGTAAAGGCAAAATCAATGAATTGCAGGCGCGTGAACAGCTACAGGATACTGTCGTACTCGGCACCATGATGCTGGCACTTGATCAGGTGGATGGTCTGGTTTCTGGTGCAGTACATACGACTGCCAATACTGTCCGTCCGGCTTTCCAGTTGATCAAGACAGCTCCTGAATATTCACTAGTCTCTTCTGTATTCTTTATGCTGCTGCCAGACGAAGTCTACGTCTATGGTGACTGCGCGATTAATCCAGATCCAGATGCCGAACAACTGGCTGAAATTGCGATTCAGTCTGCTGACTCTGCAAAAGCCTTTGGCATTGATCCACGTATTGCCATGATTTCTTACTCTACCGGTACTTCAGGCACAGGTGCAGACGTAGAAAAAGTGGCGAAAGCGACTGAGATTGCCAAACAGCGTCGTCCTGATCTGTTGATTGATGGCCCACTGCGATACGATGCTGCTTCAGTTGAAAGTGTGGGTCGTCAGAAAGCACCAGATTCACAAGTCGCTGGTCGTGCCAATGTGTTTATCTTCCCTGACCTAAATACCGGTAATACCACTTATAAAGCAGTACAACGTGCAGCAAATGTAGTCAGCGTTGGACCAATGCTGCAAGGTCTAAACAAGCCAGTCAATGACTTGTCTCGTGGTGCTTTAGTAGATGATATTGTCTTTACTATTGCCTTAACAGCAATTCAGGCTGAACAACAGGCTGCTGCGAAATAATTAATATCATTTAATCTTTTCTACCTCTCGCCATTTGATATCCGCTCAAATGGCTTTTATTATTCTTAAATAACAACATTCCCTTTTGGTTATTCTTAGTTTTAAAACACTTAGCACTAGTCCTATTCGACTTTCGGTCAAAAGATCAACCAATCCCCCACAAGTTTGTGTTTTTGTCATATAATTTAGCCCGCTAGCTAACAGCCCGCTCAAGAGATTTTCTGGTATGACAACGATTATCAAACAAGATGACTTGATTACATCAATCAAGGACGGCCTACAGTTTATTTCGTACTATCACCCGCAAGACTTTATCCAAGCGATGAGCCGTGCTTATGATCGCGAAGAAAACAAAGCTGCAAAGGATGCAATTGCACAGATTTTAATTAACTCTCGCATGTGTGCGGAAGGTCATCGCCCAATTTGCCAAGATACTGGTATTGTTAACGTTTTCCTTGAAGTGGGCTTAGATGTTAAATTTGATTTAACTATGAGCTTAGACGATGCAGTAAACGAAGGTGTTCGCCAAGGCTACCTTGAAAACAGTAACGTTCTTCGTGCATCTGTACTTGCTGACCCTGCATTCGGTCGTAAGAATACGAAAGACAACACCCCTGCTGTTATTCACTACAAACTCGTACCGGGTAACAAGGTAGATATTACTGTTGCTGCGAAAGGTGGTGGTTCAGAAAACAAATCTAAGCTTGCAATGCTTAACCCATCTGACTCGATTGTTGACTGGGTACTTAAACCTGTTCCTATTATGGGTGCAGGTTGGTGTCCTCCTGGTATGCTCGGTATCGGTATTGGTGGTACTGCTGAAAAAGCCATGATGCTTGCGAAAGAAGCGCTCATGGAAGAAATCAACATGGACGAATTACTTCGCCGTGGACCAGAGAACAAAATCGAAGAACTTCGTATCGAAATC
>NZ_DFDO01000053.1:0-5656 GCF_002367915.1 Acinetobacter sp. UBA3025 | reverse complement strand
CATAAAGTCACGGATTTCCTGAATGGCAGTATCTGTATCGGTAGTTAACCAGGTCGGCTCAAAGAAACCGGCATAATGTTCGATTCGATCCGCGGGCACAACTAAACGTACCGGACAATCTTCTTCCAGCAGGCGCCATGGAATAATCGGAACGTCATTATCTAGCCAAGCCGCCACATTCCGTACATCAATGACCATGGCATTAATGCAGTCCGGAAAAGGCATTACCGACATTTCTTCAGTACGGCGGCGGAAATATTCCAGATCTTGCCAGCGTAGCATAAAGCTCGGTTTGCTAAATTCAATGATTCCAATCAGATGCTGATCACGAGTGTAGTGCAAAGCACATTGATGTGTGACGTCAGTGTCAAGATCAAGCGATACACTCTGTTGACGATACGCCATAAAACTCGGGTGCATGAAAAATAAGGTGGATAATTATAACGTATTTTGCGCAAAGTAGCAGGTATATTGAAAAACGGTATTTTTACAGCATGTTTTAGCCCACTTAAAATGTGCTTAAAATTTAATAAAATCATAGTGGTATATTGTTTATTTTATAGACAATTCAATTCCTGATAAATCAGCTAAAAACTGCCAGTATCAATTGTCTCGGAAGAGAGTTTCTAACCATAAGACCATAGTATGTTCAGGCTAGAAAATGCCTTTTTTTGAAACTAATACCAAGTTCATCAGACTCATACATATAACTTACATCCATTCACTATCTCACCATCTTTTGTCACAGAAGCTGTGATAACTGCTTGTTATGATAAAAATCTACTTATGAATAAGAAAGAGTGAGAATGGTCATGGTTGATGATTTTAATAAAAAACCACCTTTGCATGATCAGGCAGCAATTACGCAGAAGAAGCGCATTCCTGTCTATATCCTGATTTTGGTCGGTATCTTTTTACTGGCAGTCCTGTTCTATATGTTTGCAGATGTGAAGCCAGATGCGCCTGCGACCCAGCCTAATACACCAGTACCAGCGACTGAAGCCCCTGCCAATAATGGTAGTCCGGCGGCTACTCCAGGCGGTGAAAGCAATGAAGCAATGGCTACTGCAGATGATGCGATGACAGAAGCAACAGCCACTGTAGGCGAAATGTCACAAGATACAGCAGAAGCTACTGCAACTGATGCTCAACAGGCCACCCAATAATTGGAATTATTAAAAAAAGCTCTGGTTCATGACTAGGGCTTTTTTGCAATAGGTGGTGATGTTTTTCAAAGTTCTGTATCTCCAGGCAAGCTAAGCACAGGAAGTTCAAGCTTTATAAGCAATCGGAAAGAGCTGAAGATTTCAAAAATAAGCTCGTGAATTCAGACAAATAGCGTAATAACAAAGAGGGCAGAAAACATGAATGATTATATGAGAGGCCCACGTGGTGGCTATGATGCCATGTACTACTGGGATCAGTTTCATCCAATTCTTAGTGCAATTGCCATATTAGTCCTAGGTTGGATTATTGCATTACTCGTCTCGGCAGGTGTTAAAAAAATCTTGCAAAAACTAGGGACCAATACACACTTAAATGCAGCGACAGGACATCGCTCTAATGTCGAGAGTATTATCGCTCGTGTTGTGTTCTGGATTATTCTGATTATTGCGGTCATCGGTGCACTTAACGTACTGAATCTGACAGCAGTGAGCGGACCGTTCAGTAATATGATCCAGCAGTTCCTGCTCTTTATTCCACAATTGCTGGCGGCTGTTGCTGTGGCCTTTGTTGGGTGGATTGTGGCGAATCTGGTCAAAGTCGGCTTGCAAAAAATGCTTGATCGCACCCAGCTGGATGAAAAGCTGAGTGCTGAAGTCGGTGTCAGTCCGATTAGCCAAAATATCAGTGAAATTGTTTACTGGCTGATTTTACTGCTGTTCTTGCCAATCGTCTTGTCGATTCTAGGTCTACACGGTTTATTACTACCTGTGCAGAACATGCTGACGGATGTCGTAAGTTATCTGCCTAATATCTTCATTGCTGCAGTTATTGTATTTGTCGGATACATTCTGGCAAAAATCGTTCGCGGTATAGTTGAAGGTTTGCTCAACAGCCTGAATATTCAACATCAAGCTGAAAAAGTCGGCATTTTCAAAAACTCGAATGTCGCTCAACTGATTGGTTCATTCATCTTCGCAGTTGTAATTATTACGTCATTAATCATTGCATTTGAAGCACTGGGTAACGAAGCAATTTCTCAACCAGCAACTGCAATGCTGTATGAGATCATGAATGCCATTCCAAATATCATTGCAGCCGCACTGATTCTGATTCTGGCTTATGTGGTGTCTAGACTGGTAGCACGTCTGGTGACTGAAGTCGTTGCCGGAACAGGCGTAGATGAGGTTCCAGCTAAACTGGATCTGCAACGCTTCCTAGGCAAAACCAAACTATCAAGTCTGGTGGGTTATCTGATTGTACTGTTCACCATGCTATTTGCAGTTTCCGAAGCTGCGGACCGTTTAGGCTTTGAACAGGTGAGTGGCCTGATTGCGATGTTCATCTACTTCGGTGCAAACATCCTGCTAGGTGCTGTGATCCTGGTGATTGGCTTCTGGCTGGCCAATGTAGTTGCCAATATTGTGCAACGTGGTGAATACAACAGTTCACGCTGGTTAGCGAACCTGGTTCGTGTACTGATCATGGGTCTGGTCATTGCGATGGGTCTACGTGCCATGGGCATTGCTGACTCGATCGTGAATCTGGCCTTCGGTTTAACTCTGGGTGCTGTTGCTGTGGCATTTGCCTTGGCCTTTGGTCTCGGTGGCCGTCAACCAGCAGAACGTGTACTGACTGATTTGATCGATAAAGCTAAACGAGAAGCTAAAGAGCCGAATCCTTTGAAAAATGAAACTAATATCATGACTTCAGGCTTAGGTGCTGATGTCAGTGGTACTACAGGTGCAGGCAGTTCAACTACAGGAGAAAATATTGTGCCGAATCAAGATCAATCACAAGATGACAATGCGCCGATGCGTACCAATTTATCCAATAGTACGCCAGCGACCTTGACCACTGCACCGCAGGATGATGAAGCTTCAGGTGTAGATCAGGTGACACCAGATGTCGATCAGGCTGTACCGGATTCGCTTCAAGTTGATCCAACTCATCCACCAGCGAATAATCCATTTGGTTCTACAGGTGAAGAAGAACCGGATGTCGATAGTCATCCAAAAAAAGATGACCCGAATTAACCTGTTCTATTTAAACAAAATCGGCCACGCTTGAGTGGTCGATTTTTTTAATCCTGAGGAAATCTGAATGAATGCCAAGAAACCGAATAATCTGTTAGCACCCTTAGTGATAGCAGGCATAACCATTGGCTTTTTCATGGCTGCTTATCGATTTGTCTTTGTGAAAAGCAAACAGGATGAGCAGGCTGAAAAAGAGCTGGATAAGAAAATACCTGATCCAGACGAATTTAACTAAGTCGAAATACTGCCTAGTCACTATACATAGAATTTCTTTTTTAAAAAATATAGAATATTCAAGTGAATACTAAAATGATTTTGGTATTTTTCTTGCATTAAAAATATAAAGAAAAAGGAGATCAATAAGATGTGGAAAACATTTCAGCATAAATTCATGGCACCTATGGCAGATCAAGTACCCTTACATCTGCAGGAAGCGGCTCAGAAAATGCAACTGACGATTGACCGTTTAGAAAATACGGCCAATCTCAACCTGTTTAAAACGGATTATCTGGAATAAGCGAAGTATTTTCTCTTCCCAGATTATCTTTGTATTAAACATATTCCGATGCGGCATGTGCTGATGACCATGCCCATTGGAAGTTAAAACCTCCCAAATGACCAGTCACATCCAGTATCTCACCCACGAAATATAAGCCTTTCTGCTTTTTGCTTTCCATGGTTTTAGATGAAACTTCGGTTGTATCCACACCGCCCAAAGTCACCTCGGCTGTCCGGTAACCTTCAGTCCCAGAAGGTTTCAGTTCAAAGCCACTTAAACGCTTGGCAATCTGTTCGAGCTTGTCATCACTAATATTGCCAATAGATGTTTCAGCTACTTCAGGCCAGATCAGATTCTGTAATTCTAGTACTACGCTCTTCGGTAAATGTTCGGTCAATAGAGTGCGTAGCAGAACTTTAGGCTGACTCTGTTTTTTAGATTTAATGAAATCAAACAGGTCGACACTTGGTAAGAAATCGACCTTAAAGCTTTGGCCAACATCCCAGTAATTTGACAGTTGTAGGGAGCTAGGGCCACTTAGGCCACGATGGGTAAACAGTAAAGCTTCAGTAAAACTGTTTAGATCATTAGACAGCGTGGCTTCGACTGCATTACCGCTCAGACGGGTGGTGATCTCCTTGAAACTATCCGAGAAAGTAAACGGCACCAGACCGGCACGGGTTGGATAGACATGATGTCCAAACTGTTTGGCAATCTCATAGCCGATGCCTGAACCACCTAAGGTTGGAATAGACAGGCCACCTGAAGCAACCACAACCGATTCTACTTCAAAATATCCTAAAGAAGTGGCTACCTGAAATCCTTGATCGTCTACAGTATTGACAGCTTTCACTTCGCAGTTGGTTTTGATCTCGACCAGACCAGTCTTGTCACATTCAGACAGTAGCATCGCCAGAATTTCTTTGGCACCATTTAAGGTGAATAACTGTCCATGTTTACGTTCTTCATACTCGATGCCATATTCACAGACCATGCCAATAAAATCCCAATTGGTATAGCGGGTCAGTGCTGAAATCACGAAATGCGGATTGTGTGAGATGAAATTTTCAGGTTCGACATAGAGGTTGGTGAAATTACATTTGCCGCCACCGGACATCAGGATTTTCTTACCCACCTTATTGGCTTTTTCAACGACTACGACTTTTCGACCACGTTGTGCTGCCATATAGGCCGTCATTAAACCTGATGCACCTGCACCTATGACCAAAACATCGTATTGCTGAACAGACATGACACACTCAAGGGAGAAGAAAGGGGAGCATTATAGACAATTTTATTTCAGCTTTCTCTATTCCTGAAGGGCGCTGCCCGAATTACAACGTATTAGCGAATATTTATCATAAATAATTTGAAGCAGCTGGCGGATTCATGCATAGTTTTGTTATGCCTAAAAAATAATCACAATGAAAGGAATAATTTATGACGGATACGGCAGCATACAAACAATATAATCTGATCAGCTATATTCTTCATCTACTGGGTTTTTTCCTGGGAATAACCCCATTAATCGCCATCATCATGAATTATATCAAACGTAATGAAATGCGGGGCACCTGGCTAGAAAGTCATGTGGACTGGCAGATCAAAACTTTCTGGTTCAGCTTGCTGGGTTATATTCTGGGTGGTTTGCTCACTGTAATTCTGATTGGTTTTGTGATTATTTTTTTGGTCTTTGTCTGGCATGTCTATCGACTGGTCAAAGGGCTGATTGCATTAAACGAAAATAATCCGATAGGCATTTAAGTTTCGATCAGAACTCTAAGCGAGTTAAATATTTCGACCTTGTAGTCCACCAGTATGCAGGATTAGTAGCTTTGCTTCTGCTGGAAAATAGCCTGTTTCAATCAGGTCAGAGATTCCATGCAGCATTTTTCCCGTATAAATCTGCTCTAAGGCAATATCATATTCAGCTTCAAAGTGCTGTATAAACTGGATC
>NZ_DFDO01000284.1:1534-6488 GCF_002367915.1 Acinetobacter sp. UBA3025 | reverse complement strand
CTTCGAAGAAGTACAAATGAAATTATCGACTCGTCCTGAAAAACGGGTGGGTGATGATGCACTTTGGGATATGGCAGAAAAATCTTTGGCAGATGCTTTAGATGCTGCTGGCCTGGATTGGGATTTACAGCCAGGTGAAGGTGCATTCTACGGTCCGAAGATCGAATTCTCATTGAAAGACTGCTTAGGCCGAATCTGGCAGTGCGGTACCATTCAATGTGACTTCAACCTTCCAGAACGTCTGGATGCCTCTTATGTCACTGAAGACAACGATCGTGATCAGCCTGTGATGTTGCACCGTGCAATTCTTGGCAGTTTCGAACGTTTTATTGGTATACTGATTGAACACTACGCAGGCTTTATGCCACCTTGGTTATCACCACTGCAAGCGTGTGTAATGAATATTACTGATGCTCAAGCTGAGGCTTGTGAGTCAGTCGTCGCGAAACTTAAAGAAAACGGAATTCGTGTAATTTCTGACTTGAGAAATGAGAAAATCGGCTTTAAGATTCGTGAACGTACTTTAGAGCGTATTCCTTACTTATTGGTACTTGGGGACCGTGAGGTAGAGGAAGGTACTGTGAATGTCCGTACCCGCTCAGGAAAAAATTTGGGTACTATGTCAATCGACGCTTTCGTTGACTTAGTAAAAGCAGCCGTAGCCGAACGCGGCCGGTACATTGTGGAGTAACAGCGATTAAACAGCCTGACCGTAATCAACAGGGCGGAAAATCAAACCGTCCTGCCTTGAATGATGAAATTCGTGCAAAAGAAGTCCGTCTTGTAGACGAAAATGGTGAGCAAAAAGGTATTGTTAACCTTGCAGAAGCATTGCGTGCAGCTGAAGCTGCCGATCTTGATCTTGTTGAGATCGTAGCCAATGCTGAGCCACCTGTCTGCAAAATCATGGACTTCAACAAGCATTTGTTTGATCTGAAACAAAAGCAGAAAGAAGCGAAGAAAAAACAGCATCAAGTCCAGGTGAAAGAAATCAAGCTACGTCCTGCGACAGATGTAGGTGATTACAACGTAAAACTACGTGCAATCATCAAATTCCTTGAAGAAGGAAACAAGGTAAAAATTACCCTGCGTTTCCGTGGTCGTGAAATGGCTCACCAACAACTGGGTCTGGCTCAACTGCAAAAAGTTGAAGCAGACGTCGTTGAATATGGTGTAGTTGAACAAGCGCCAAAAATGGAAGGTCGTCAAATGGGTATGCTGCTTGGTCCTAAAAAGAAAAAGTAAGCATCTCTTGATGAAAAAAGCCCTGCATTTGCAGGGCTTTTTTTTATGAGGTAACTTAATCTTTTATTGAGCAGGGTAGGATTTTCCTGCTTCTACAATCGGAATATTGGCCTCAGTGAGTACATAAATTATTTGTTGAATACGACCTTCACGTAGGGCTTCACCAAATGCACCAATAAATTCCTGCTTGCGATATTCAGGATAATCTTTAGCTGCCTGCCCAACGAGTTTAATGGCTTCTGCGCGCAGTTTGGCACTTTCCAGTTCCGCTTTTGCAACTTGCACTTGAATCATTTTGGATTGTTCTGCTTCAGCCAATGCTGCCTGACCATCCATGCCTTGTTTCCAAACTTTATAATGTGGCCAGCCAAACAGTAGCAGTAAAATGACAATCAATAAAAAGAACAGCAAGCCCAATAGCATGAATGGACTCAGGGCGTTGCGACGGACATAATTCATAGTGCACCTACGGCAGATTTTTTTATCTATGGTATTTATTGAATGTTTTATTCTGTTTCAGAAAAAGCATAGCCGAAATTTTATGTTAATCAAATATATGTAGTTATAGGGAAAAGTTCCCACTATTAAACTACATGATTAAAATTATTTTTGAATCAGCCTTTATGATCTTAAATTCCAAGCACTGTACATGGCTTGAATAATTTCCTTGGCTTGCTGGCGGGAAAACATCGACAAATGAATCCGAAATAATCTTAAAAAGAACCTGTTGCGCCAGTTGGGTTGGTAAAGAATAAAATCGAGAGTGCCATCCCGCTGATTAATTTGATGAGCGGGAAGTCTGGTTAGCCAGCGTTTGGTACGAGCTTTAAGTGAATCATATTGAGGATTGATAAAGCTATAATGGACGGCTTCACGATATAAACACAGGCTGATCCGGTATCCTGCCAAAGTATAATAAATTGTCCGCGAGGTGATTTTTAGTTTAATGCTATATACCAAGAGCGATAGCATTAGGAAACCCAGTATATAGCCATAAAAGCTTGGGGACTCCTGCCATAAAAATACCAATCCTCGAACAAAACTGGAAGGAGGATCTGGAGTATGAAGGTACAAGGTCATCAAAATCCCAATGGGATAGCAAAGAAGAAGAAGTCCCATATGTTTCATCGTCTGGGCACTTTGATGAAACAGAATAATGTCTGATGTGTTCATATTATTATTTTTATAAGGAGTGAAAATTGAACACTTTCAAGCTTAAGGATTTTGTCCTAAAAAAGAAAGACCCGTTCGGGTCTTTCTTTTGGCGGGGGATTAGCTTTGTTGCTCGTTAGACTCATTTTTTTCAGCTAACAGTTTTTTGCCAATCGGAATCTGACGAGGCAATTTTTCTTCTGGCACATTGCGCTGCAATTCAATTTTCAGTAAACCATTTTCAAATTCAGCTTGTTGTACCTCTACATGTTCATCCAGACGTAAAGACAGTTTGAATGAACGGTGGGCGATGCCTTTATGTAGGAATTCTACAGTAGTATCTGAATTTTCTTCCACCGCTTTACCGCTAATGGTCAGAACCTGATTTTCCAGATTGATCTCTAACTGGTCTTCATTGAATCCGGCAGCAGAAACTACAATCCGGTAATTGTTGTCGCCGGTTTTTTCAATGTTGTAATGCGGATAGTTCGGTGCCTCACTTTGCATTGCATAATCAAAAAGGTCATTAAAGCGGTCAAAACCGATACTACGACGGAATAGTGGGCTAAGACTTAAATTGCTCATTGATCTTACCTCCTGATCTCAGAAAAGTTTTGTAAACAACATGCAATTCTTCAATATGAACTCAGTGATTAGAAACAATCTCCTGAATAGATCATTGCTCTATTTCTAATATAAGATTGAGGCGAAGCTTTTCAAGACTCAAGATTTAAAAATATTTGAACCTATCTTGAGCTAAAAATAATGCTTTAAATTTAGCAATTTTACTGCTGAATCGATAACAAAATATGCGGAAGTAGGGCTTTAAATCATGCTATAACTAGATCAAATTTCAATAATGTCATGTAAAAACGAAAAGGTAACAGGTAATAACATGATTGATCTCTATTATTGGGGAACGCCCAATGGCCATAAAATTACCATCGCATTAGAAGAAATGGGCTTGGAATATAAAATTTTCCCGATCAATATTCTGGAAAATGACCAGTTTCAACCTGATTTTTTACGTATCTCTCCAAACAATAAAATTCCTGCGATTGTGGATCAGGATGGCCCGCGTGGCGAACCGATTTCAGTCTTTGAATCTGGCGCGATTCTGCAATATCTGGGTCGTAAAACTGGCCTGTTTTATCCGGATGATGAGCAGCAACGTGTTGAAGTTGAGCAATGGCTAATGTGGCAAATGGGCGGTTTGGGTCCGATGCTGGGGCAGAATCATCATTTTAGCCGTTTTGCTCCTGAGCGTATCCCATATGCCACTGATCGCTATGTCAATGAAACCAAACGTCTATACGGGGTTCTGAACAAACAGCTGATTGGTCAAAAATTTGTAGCCGGTGAGTATTCGATTGCAGATATGGCTATTTTGCCATGGGTGTTACGTCATGAATGGCAGCAGATTGATCTGGCAGATTATCCGGAAGTACAGGAATATGTGACACGCCTGACTGCACGTCCAGCGGTTCAAAGAGCATTAGCAATACAGGTCAGATAAGTTTGGCCTTTGTGCTAAACTAGATAAAAGTAGATTAAACCACCTTTGGGTGGTTTTTTATTGGGTGAGTGTATGAAAGATTTTTTCCTGAACTTTACTAAAATCGTGGAAACGAATCCTCGAATTTACTGGAGTATTATTTTCGGTATCGCAGCCTGTCTGCTGCTGTTCATTGCTGAAATTGTGCATGTGGATCAGGTGATCAGCACCTTGAATACCAAAGATCGCCAGATTTTAAATGCAGCGCTTGAACCGATCACCCAGAAATATCAATGGTCACGTATTTTGGTCATGGTTATGGCTATAGTCTGGTCCAATTGGGAATATCTTAAAGCCAAGAAAAAACTGGGCTTAAGCCGCTAGTCTCGGGATGTCTCTGTTTCTGCTCTTTCTTGCCGCTTTTGGTGCAGCGACTTTATTACCGTTGCAGTCGGAAGCGGTTTTGCTAGGTTTATTATGGCAAGGGGACTATTCGGCGGCCTTACTTATCATGATCGCAAGTGCTGGAAATATATTGGGTTCCTGTGTGAACTGGTATCTGGGGTTCAAGATTGAGCAATATAAGCATAAAAAATGGTTTCCAGTCTCTGAGCAGCAGATGCTTAAAGCCCAAAGTACCTATCAGAAATATGGCTATTGGTCATTATTGCTGAGCTGGGTGCCGATTATTGGCGATCCAATTACGTTAATTGCCGGCTTGCTCAAGGAAAATTTTACCCGTTTTATCTTGATAGTCAGTATTGCCAAAATTGGACGTTATCTGTTTGTCTATTGGGCGTATGCGATGTTTTAAAAAAGAGGCATAAAGCCTCTTTTTATTTGTATTCATTATTAGTGCGCAGGATTTTCCTGATTAAAGATCCTACGTGCATCAGAACTAAAAATTATTTTTCAGTCCCTTTGGTAATATCAATTCCAAACAGATCCTTGGTTCTCGCCCAGCTGATGGCAACCACCAGTAGGGTCATGCTGCCACCAAACACTGTAGCCATAATGGTTCCCATATATTTCGCAACCAGACCAGATTACGCAGCATGTTAA
>NZ_DFDO01000284.1:424-1318 GCF_002367915.1 Acinetobacter sp. UBA3025 | reverse complement strand
ATATTTCGCAACCAGACCAGACTCAAAAGCACCCAGTTCATTACTGGATGAGACAAACATGCCGTTTACTGCAGCAACCCGGCCACGCATATTATCGGGTGGGTAAATCTGTAAAATCGTCTGGCGAATCACTACTGAAATACTGTCACATGCACCAGTCATGGCAAGAGCAAACAGAGATAGCCACATCGAGTTGGAAAAAGCGAATAGCAAGGTAAAGACACCGAAACCTGCGACTGCAAGCAACATATTACGCCAGGCATGTTGCGTAGGCGGAAAGCGGGTTAGGGCAATCATGGTTATCAGCGCACCAATTGAAGGAGCAGCCCGTAAATAACCCAAACCTTCAGGACCAACTTTTAGAATATCCTCTGCAAAAATCGGTAAGAGGGCAATCACCCCACCAAACAGTACCGAAACCAGATCTAGAGAAATCGACCACAATACAATTTTACTGTTCCAGATGAAGCGGAAACCATCGCCCAGACTATGCAGGACATTTTCAGTTTCAATTTTAGGAAAATCGCGCTTTTGCAGTAAGTTAATCAGAACAAAACAGATGCTGACCAGTACTGCGACAGTTAGAAGACTGGTTTCCCGACCTAAAAACGCCAGCATAAAACCACCGAGCATCGGCCCGATAATTACACCACTTTGCCAGCCAATTGTGGTCCAGGTTGCACCATTGGCATAGAGTGCACGTGGAATCAGAAAGGGTTTCAGTGAAGTTGCTGAAGGATTATAAAAGCCACGGATGGTGCCCAGACAGAAAATGACGGCATAAATTCCCCAAGATAATTGACTGGTGCTGAGGTTTCCTAAGCCATGATAATGAAATAGTGACCAGAGAATGAGAGGCATCGGAATGGCGAGAAATAAACAGATTTTCATAAT
>NZ_DFDO01000284.1:0-262 GCF_002367915.1 Acinetobacter sp. UBA3025 | reverse complement strand
AAATAAACAGATTTTCATAATAGTCTGTTTATTAAAGCGATCCGCGACATATCCGCCCCATAAGGAAAGGGATATAAAAGGAATCGCTTCTGCCAGACCAATTAATCCTAGGGTCAGCGGGTCTTTGGTAATCTGATATAGAGAATAGGCAACAATAATTTCCTGAATCAGAATGGCTAAAGTCAAACAAAACTGATTTAAGGTAACAATAGAAAAGTCTCGATAACGGAGTGCGGCAAACGCATCAGGCTGAATGTGCATA
>NZ_DFDO01000024.1:4979-9782 GCF_002367915.1 Acinetobacter sp. UBA3025 | reverse complement strand
GTTGAAGATGCAGAAGATGCAGATGTTGAATCTGATGATGAAGATACAACTGAAGCTAACTTCATTAGTCGTATCGTATCTCTAGTGGTTGTGCCTGAAACCGGTGAAGTGCTGTGTGCTTCTGCAAATGGTTATGGTAAACGTACCCCGGTAGATGACTTCCCAACCAAGAAACGTGGCGGTAAGGGCGTAATTGCAATCAAGACCTCAGAACGTAACGGTGAGCTGGTCGGTGCAGTTGCGATTGACGCATCTAAAGAGCTGATGCTGATTTCTGATGGCGGCACACTGGTTCGTACCCGTGCTTCTGAAGTGGCACAGACTGGCCGTAATGCACAAGGTGTTCGTCTGATCCGTCTGGCTGAAGATGAAAAACTGGTCGGTGTAGAAGCGATTGAAGCAGTTGAAGATGAGTTGGAAATATTGGAAGATATTGAAAATACTGAATCTGCAGCTGATGCACAAGAACCTGAAAAAGATGATGATAATACAGTAGAGGAATAAGTTCTGCTACTGATGAAAAAGGGCGCTTCGGCGTCCTTTTTTACACATTCGCTAAATGAGAGATAGATAATGAAGACCAGATTGATGTTTTTGACCGCAGCTATTGCACTTAGCGGCTGTAATAATGCAATGGACAGTATGCCCGATCCGAGCCCTGAGCAGGAAAAGGCTGCGCAAGTAGCTTATGAAGATTTGCGTGATGGAAAATATGACGAGTTTTTAGCTCAGCTTGAGCCTAAGTTGCAGGCAGAGTTTCAAAACAATGAAAAAATCATGAAGCGTTTTTCACGTTCAATTCCGCAAGGTGAATATAAGTCCAAGACTATCATGAGAAAGAACTTAGAGGAAAATAACGGCAAACCAAGTGAATACAAGGTGAGTTATGAAATTGCCTATCCAAAAAATCTGGTTCAGTATGATGTGAGTTTTGACCGGCCGAATGGCAGTACTAAAATCCGCAATTTTAATATTCAGGTATTTGGTGAATAATTTTCAATGCGAATAGCCTGAGTAAATCCAGATTTAAGAACGTGGGCGTAGCCGATAATAGCCTAAGACCATACAGATGATGCCGATCACCAATAGATAAGCAAGCTTTCCTAGAATCATATAAGTGGGCACACCCATCTGATTGAGTTGAATAAACATCTGCACGATTTGGGTCGAAGGTAAGGCTTGCCCAATAAGTTGGACCCAGACTGGCATGGCAGCATGTGGCCAGGCGACTCCTGAAAGCATAAAGAGCGGAATCGAAGTAAAAACAATGATATGACCGGCGCGTTCTGGCATGTCCAGAAAGCTGGCAAACAGTACTGTGATACCAATCATGCAGAATACAAAGATGGGTACAGCGAGCAGCATCCCCCAGAAATTTCCGCCACGGGGATAATCAAAATACCAGAAGGTAAATCCAAACAGGTAATAACAACCTAAACATCCAATGGTCAGAATTGCCAAGCTGAGGCCACTTAAGGTGGTCAGATTAATCACCTGTTTATTTTCCCGATACAGTGCAATCAGCATGCTCAGTCCCAGAAAAATAGTCTGATGAATAATCAACGGTGCAACAGCGGGAAACACATAGCTGCCATAGCCAGAGAGTGTATTAAATAGTGGAATCTGGTGAATGGATAGGGCAGGAGAGAAGTGTGAAATCTCGCTAAAGCGTTCAGCATATTCACTTAAGGTATTTTCTACTGAAGAGACCAAGCCCAAACCAATCTGTTTGGTAATTAAAAAGTTAGCAGCACTTAAGTACAGCCCAATCCCGCCATTTTCACCATGCCGGATAGATTGAGAAAGATTATCTGGTAATAATAAAATCCCGTCAGCTTTTTGAGTTTCCACCCAATATTTGGCTTCAGCAAAATTTCCAGTCACCGCCTTAATCTCTACATTCGGGCTTTGACTGACATGACTGATAATGGTATTGGTTAAAGCACTTTGCTCTTCGTCGACAATAATAATCGGCAAGGCTTCTGCCTGTTCAGCTTTATACGCCGTTGGATAAAAAAAGCTGTAAAACAGAACCGATAAAATTAGGGTGGTAAAAATACTGGTATTGCTAATAATGTCTTTAAAAGTTTGGCAATAAGCTTTCCAGAGTGATTTCATGCTGACACTCCTTTGGCTGTTTTTTTGAGAAAGACATAGGCCAGCACAGCATAAAGCACGACATAAATGACGAGCACGAACATCGGTTGCAGTGAAAGAGAGAGCGGACTGCCAATCACCCATTGCTCCCTCTGTAATTTGGCATAGGGTGTATAGGGAATAATATTGGCCCAGAACTGGGTGAATAGTGGGGCATTATTAAGGGGCAAAGTCACCCCAGCAAAACTGAGCGATGAACCACCATAAACTGCTAGTAGACCAAAAGATTTGGTCAGGTCCTGAGTGGCCAGAACCACCGCACTACTGATAAAGGCATAGGCACTATAGAACAGTATTTGCGCCAGAAGAATTGGCCATAATGACCCGGCAATAAACCAGCCGCGAATTTCGACCAGCCAAAACATCCAAGCCCAGGTCCAGCAACAAAATATTGCTACATAAACCAGATTTTTAGACAGCAGTGCCGACCACAAGTTTTGTTGGGCAATCCAATGACTAACAGTATGTCGTTTAATTTCCTGACCCACAGCAAAAGCCACACAGCAACATAACAGCAAGTGCAAAATTGCCGGCACCATGTAAGGTTCCAGATAAAATTCATAATTCAGCTGCGGATTATACAGTGGGGAAATTTTAATATTCGGTGTAGGTGCTTCCAGATAGGGGAGCGTGTTGCCCAGATACTGCTTGCCGGTAAATTCAGCCAGAGCCTGCAAGGTGCTAAGTAGCATAGCCGAAGAAATGGTATTCCCGATACTAAAATAACTCTGATTAAAAGCAATACTAATTTCAGCATCCTGAGCTTTGACCAGTCGTTGCTCGGCTCCGGCAGGAATATGAATATAGCCCCAGATTTTATTTTCGTTTAATAGCTTTTCGATTTCGACCGTTTGATCAGAAATGGTATGCACTTGTAGGGTATGATTCAAAGATAAATGATCATAAATCTTGCTGCTCAGGCTACTTTGATCCTGATCAATAATGGCGACTGGTAGATGATCCGGTTTGCCTTTGGCAAACATGCTGCCAAGTAAAATCAGAATACAGGCTGGGGCGAGCAGAACCAGAGTCAGATCACATTTCTCTCTGCATAAATAGCGTATTTCACGCTGAATACCCGCCCAGAATCCAGAAGCCATTTATTTTGGCTCTTTCAATTTAAACAGCACGCTCATGCCGACTTTTAACTCAGGCATTTCAGTGACTGGCACAAGATGAACTTTAAAACTGCGGACATCATAACCACCGGTTTGGCGCGTGGTTTTAATAGTGGCAAATTCACCTTCAGCACTAATATTTTTTACTTTAAAAGTAGCTGATTGATTCAGTGCCGGAATAAACCCTTCAAGCTGTTGCTGTTTACCTAAAGCGGCATATTGGTCTTCACGAATATTCAGGCTAATCCAGCGTTCTGCCGAGATCAGGCTGACCACTGGCACTGCGGTTGCCACCAGCTCAGTGGCATTTCCATAGGTTTTGGAGACGGTACCATCAATCGGTGCCAATAATTCAGTTTCTGCTTCTAGTGCATTGGCTTCGGCGACTGCTGCACGGGCTATATCGACCTGAGCATCTGCAGAACTTTTCTGTTCTGGTGTACTGCCGCGTTTAGCCCGGGCATATTGCTGATAAGCGGCTTCTGTCATTTGGGATGCAGATTGTGAAGCTGCAAACAGTTCATCTCGGCGCTGGCGGGAAATGACGCCTTCCTTAAATAGATTGGCTCCACGTTGATAGGAAGTTTTAGCGAGTTGCTCCTGTGCTTTTAGTGACTGCCAGTTGGCATACAGAGAAGCGATATTTTCTTCCTGAGAACCACGTTCTGCGGTGGACTGAAGTGCTAATGCAGACTGTAAAGTGGCTAAAGCCTGCTGCTTTTTCGCCTCAATTTCAGGACTATGCAATTTTACCAGCGCCTGACCTTTCTTGACGTTATCGCCTTCCTGCACATAAATCTTTTCAATCCGGCTTGGAACTTTAGTGGCCACTTGAACGGTTTCTGCCTCAACCCGGCCTTGTAGCTCGATTTCTTTGGGTTGATAGGTTTTCCATAGGCCAAACCCAATCAAAGCAAGAATCACTGGAATTAAAGCTAAAAGCAGATATTTTTTGCGCGATTTTTTTTCTGTGCTTTCAGGATTATCTGGCTCTGATTCACTGTAATTGATTTCTGAAGCCGTTTCATCAACAGGATGTTCTGGCTTTTGCTCATCTGTCATGTCTGGCTCCATTAACGAATATAGTGGGTATTGGCATGTTGCATGTAATTTGGAAATTCAACAATTGAGCCATGGCTCTGTAATAAGGTCGCAAGAGACATCACATATTTAAAAGCATTTAATGCCATTTCTGCTTTTAAACTGCTGAGCATGTTTTGGGCATCGATGACCTGAGTGGCTGTCCCGACATCTTCCTTAAAGGATAACTCCTGAATACGCAGATTTTCCTGAGCTGCTTTCAGATTCTGCTGAAGTAGAGCATCACTTTGCTGGGCGCTGACTGCTTCACTAAATGATTTATAAATCAGGTTTTCAATCTCCTGTTGGGTACGCGCCGTCATGAGTTCAGCGGCATAGCGTTTCAGCTCAGCAGCCTGAATATTTTTATTTTTATCAATGCCTGAGAACAGGTTATAGCGTGCAGCTACACCCACAATCCAGTTTTGATGTTGATCCAGGCTATATT
>NZ_DFDO01000024.1:3363-4760 GCF_002367915.1 Acinetobacter sp. UBA3025 | reverse complement strand
GATGTTGATCCAGGCTATATTCACCAAACGCAAAAACATTTGGCTTTTTAGCGGCCTGCTGGGCTTTGACATTGGCTTTGGCCAGTTCGGTATCCATCTGCATTTTTTTGATCAGGGGAGAGTTCTGACTAAAACTGCTGAGCAGAATATTCACATTTTGTGGTTCAGCACGATTCACAAACAAAGGTGTGCTTAGCTCGGTGATATTGCTATCCAGCAACAGATTATTTAGCTGAAATAGGGCAGCATTCAGATTGGCTTGGGTATTTTGTTGTGCGCGTTCAGCATTATTGCGTGCCACTTCGAACTGCATGCGTTGACCTTTACTGATAAAACCCTGCTGTTCCAGCTTCAGAGCATTACGATAATGTTGTTGCATGGCATTTGAATTAAAAAGTGCCGCATCCAGTAACTGTTTTTGTAGCTGCACATTGAAGTAGGACTGAATTAGTTCAAAACGCTGCGTATCCTGTTGCTGCTGATTACTAAGTTCGCTACGTCCTGACTGAATATTGGCAATTTCTTTGGCGCTACGGGTGAGGCCTCCGGTATATAGTGGCATCATCACGGAAACAGTGGGACGAGTCACCTGATCTTCAAGGACGACATTAGACGTATCCGGAATCAGACCAACTCCGCTATGAATAGTATTGTTAAGTCCTTCACGCAGTGGATCAGTAATACCTGCAGGTAGATCCACACCATTACTGGCTTCCCACTCATTAAGCCGGCCATTCACGCCTTGAGAGAGTGAATTTTCCAGATTATTTTTAAACTGCTTTAATGGAATATCGACTTCACTATGAAAGGCATAGGCACGAACATTCAGGTCAACACGAGGTAGGCCAATACCTTTGACAGCTTCTGCTTCAAGTTTTGACGCTTGCTCCAGACTTTGAAAAGCCTGGCTACTATAGGAACGTTGCAACAATTGTTGTTCTGCATCCTTAAAGCTGATGCTTTGTGCATAAGCAAAACTGCCATACATCATAGATGCAAGCACAGTCAGACCCCAGCAGACACATTGTTTATTTTTCTTCATATTCATAAAGTGGTAATGTAAAAGTCACATTAATTCAGTCTAAGCTGCATTATAAATCAAGTGCTTGCAGTGCAGGAATGGGTTAAGTTGTAGTATTGTTGTAATTTGAAACAATTCACTTCTCAAGTTTCAAGCTGATAGTTCTATGTCACTCTAAAACTTGAGCCGAGTTTAAATTCATTTTTCAATTATTTTATATTAGCGGCCGATTCAACATCTTCTAAGCATTGGATGAGATTGAATATTTTTAGCTGTACAATTTCTCATAAATGAAATCACCGAGTTAGAACAAAAAAATCAAAGATATTCAAATTATCCCTCGAATCTAGATTGGTTTTTTGACTCTATCTTCATT
>NZ_DFDO01000024.1:2742-3095 GCF_002367915.1 Acinetobacter sp. UBA3025 | reverse complement strand
CCAGATATGGTTAAATGCCATCATTTTATTGTGTTTCACTCTGAAAGGAAAAATCATGCGCGCGTACAACTTCTGTGCTGGTCCTGCTGCATTACCTACTGCCGTACTTGAAAAGGCTCAAGCTGAAATGCTTGACTGGCAGGGCAAAGGTCTTTCGATCATGGAAATGAGCCACCGTAGTGCAGACTATGTTGCAGTTGCGGAAAAGGCAGAAGCAGACCTTCGCAAACTCATGAATATTCCTGAGAACTATAAAGTACTGTTCTTGCAGGGTGGTGCATCTTTGCAATTCTCGGCAATTCCATTGAACTTGCTGGGCAAAAACAACAAAGCTGACTATATCCGTACCGGTA
>NZ_DFDO01000024.1:0-2656 GCF_002367915.1 Acinetobacter sp. UBA3025 | reverse complement strand
GTACCGGTATCTGGTCTGAAAAAGCATTGAAAGAAGCTAAACGCTATGGCGACATCAATGTGGTTGAAGCAGGCATTAAAACTGAAGATGGTAAATTAGCGATTGCTGATCAAAGCGCCTGGAATCTTTCTGATGATGCCGCTTATGTGCATTATGCAGATAACGAAACCATTGGCGGTTTACAATTT
This sequence comes from Acinetobacter sp. UBA3025, assembly GCF_002367915.1. NCBI lineage: Bacteria > Pseudomonadati > Pseudomonadota > Gammaproteobacteria > Moraxellales > Moraxellaceae > Acinetobacter > Acinetobacter sp. UBA3025. The sequence goes on along the minus strand of NZ_DFDO01000024.1, from coordinate 2,468 downwards.
GCCCATGTACCAGAAACTGATAAGCCACTCGTATGTGATTTCTCTTCAAGCATTCTGTCTGCACCGATTGATGTTTCTAAATTCGGTCTGATCTATGCCGGTGCGCAAAAGAATATTGGCCCTGCAGGTTTAACACTGGTGATTATTCGTGAAGATCTGCTTGATCAGGCAAAACCTGAAATTCCAAGCATCCTGAAATATGCAGATCAAGCGAAAAACGGTTCGATGGTCAACACACCATCAACTTATGCATGGTATCTATCTGGTCTGGTATTTGAATGGTTACTGGAACAGGGCGGTGTAGACGCGATTCACAAAGTGAACCTGCAAAAAGCTGAATTGCTTTATGGCTATATCGATTCTAGCGACTTCTATGCAAATCCGATTGCCAAAGAAAACCGTTCAATCATGAATGTTCCATTTACTCTGGCAAATCCTGAACTTGAAAAACAGTTCCTGCAAGAAGCAAAAGAAAACCATTTGCTTAACCTTGCCGGCCACCGTTCAGTAGGCGGTATGCGTGCCAGCATTTACAATGCCGTACCATTAGAAGGTGTACAGGCATTGGTGAGCTTCATGGATGACTTTGCTAAACGCAATGCTTAATTCCTGAGAATTAAAAAACCCGGCAATTGGCCGGGTTTTTTTATCATTTAATTCGGGTTAAAAAACAAAGTTATGTAAGATATAGCCGCAAATGAGCATACCCAATACGAAAAATAGGCATGACATCATATCAAGCTGATAACGCGAGCCAAGATGATGCTCAACCTGCTGTAAATTTTCTTCTTGAACGATTTTCATAGATATTTATTATCCGATCTATTTATCGTAAATGATTATTTGTTGATCGTATTTTTACCATAAAAAATTGATTAAATAAAGTACATTCTTAACTAAACTTCATAAAGTATTAATTTTATTTAAATAACTGGCCTCAATATATTCAGAAAAATAGAACTATTATATTAAGCCATTATTTTTATGATGTTTTTAAAATGATTATTCAGTTTAAGATAACATTGAAAATGAATTTATTTGAATTTAAATCTGTGGATAAATCTATTTTCAATGAATTCAAAATCCATTAATTCTGATTTTAATTGTGGATAAAAAATAATCAGAATTGAGAGAATATCGCACTAAAATAAATAAAAATAGGAGACTCATATAAAAATATGAGCCTCCGATCTGGATATTCAGCTTAAGCTGCTTTTCGATAGATATTGGCTTGAATCCACAGATTGCCCCGAATATATTGACCAATCTGGAAATCTTTATGCTTGTCATTGCGGGTGGCTACACGGATCAAGGTAGCCGGCTGGCCTTCATCATGAATCAGGGTGACATCATACAGCGTGTAGTCCTGATCCATAAACTCCATTGAAGTTTTACCGACAATATTGCCCTGAAACCAGGCTTCATCTTCCTGACCCATGGTCTCACCATACAGATAAGCGACCATTTTGGAGAAATCAACCGTTACCGGCTCTTTGTCTTCTTCAGATTTCGGCTCCCAGGCATCGATCTGTTCCTGTAAATTATCCGGTGCAACCCCATTATTTTCTGCAAGAATTGCATTCAGGGCACGGTGATGTTTGATAGAGGCAGGATCATCCACGACTAAATGTTCATGATCAGTCACCACTTCCAGTTCATAAGCCCAAGCATTTAAGTTGACGATATAAGACTGGTCTTTTTCATAATGCGACCGGTTGACGCTGTACAGCGTATCAAAGGCATAGATGATATTGTTGGCACCCAGATTGAGACGCAACACAGCTTGAGTGTCGGATTTACAAGAAATAATCCGGTCAATCGTGGCTTTTACCTGGTAGGGACTGTCAAAGCCTGGAAATGCGGTTTTCACAGCCTGCGGCTTGTTATTTTCTACGGCAATCACTTGGCTTAACTGTACCGCAGCTTTGCTCGGTCCCTGAATCAGCCAGGTGGTTTCATCCATATCGCATTCTTGTGTACACAAGCCCATCGGCATTACAGGTGCATCAAGGGCTTTGCCTAACCATTGAGGAACATCTGTGCCTGGGTTTTCAGTAAGCAAGGTCCAATGTTCGACATGACTACCGAAATTCTGATCATCAATAGTGATGATCTCTGGGCTATTCTGTTTTTTCATATGCACAATTGATCTTGGATGACTTATTTATAGTTAATCGAGGGTCATTGCGATTTTTCAAGTCACTCGAATGAATTTAAAAATTAAAATGCAAATCATGTGAAGTCAAATATTTTTCTAGTTGTGAGTGGCTGACTCATTTAATACGGTTGAGTTGAGTATTTAAATACCAGGATATTCAGAGAAAGAGTAGTTTTAAGCATCAACCTGCATCCTCTGATTTGCTACACTAGTCCAAATTTCTCCCTTATGGAAAGCTGTGTGTTGCCATTCAAACTTTGGGTCGATGCAGATGCATTACCTCGTATTCTGAAAGATGTAATTTTTCGTG
>NZ_DFDO01000302.1:1918-7983 GCF_002367915.1 Acinetobacter sp. UBA3025 | reverse complement strand
CGGAAAAATTCCGTGGCATGATGGACTGGGCGGCGAAAGTCATCGTACTGGTGGGTTTGCCAGCCAGTATTGCCCTGTTCATGCTGTCAACACCGATTATTCAGGCATTATTTGAACGCGGACAATTCACTTTTGAAGATACCCAGATGACTGCCTTGGCACTGCAATGTATGAGTGGCGGTGTGATTGCCTTTATGCTGATTAAAGTCTTTGCTCCCGGCTTTTATGCCCAGCAGGATACCCGTACACCGGTACGCGTCGGTTTAATGGCAGTAGCAGCCAATGCAATTCTGAACGTGATCTTTATTGGTTTCTTTAAGCTGATTCATTGGGAAGCGGAACATATGGCGCTGGCACTGGCTTCGACCGGTTCAGCCATGGTCAATGCGGGTCTGCTGTATTTTTATCTGCATCAACGCAATATTTTCCGCTTTGGTGCACACTGGAAAAAAATCTTCCTGCAATTCATGTTTGCCAATGTGGTGATGATTGCAGCTTTGGCCTATGCACTGAGCTGGTACAATGGTGATGTATCACAGTGGATGCGTGTACTGGAAGTACTGATTTTATGTGTGGTCGGGGTAGTGGCGTATTTGGCCGCATTGGTCGCTGCTGGTTTCAGACCACGCCATATCAAACCGTAATCCATTTTGGGCGCATAAAAAACAAGAGCCAAATGGCTCTTGTTTTTTCTGTAGGAAACTTTTCCTTAAGCAAAAATCAGTCGCTAGACCTTGCCGCGAGAAAGGAAACCAACAATGGCAAGAATAACGGCAATCACCAATAAGATAATCGCGAAATCCTTAGATAAGCCTGCTACTCCACCGAAACCAAGTAGACTGGCAATTAAGGCAATCACAGCAAAAATAATAGCCCAGCGAAACATATCAATTCTCCATGTGTTTTTATTCTCAAATCCAGTATAGGAATATTCGATTTTGGGCACTGTTAGTGTTTTGTTGATGTACTGTCTCTGATTTAACAATAGTTTACGTGATATTAATAAGATTCACGTCCCTACATTTCCTTTGTTGAGACTTGGTATAATAAGCTGATTTTTACCATAGCCGTTTTGATTATGTCTGATGCCTTACGTCCATACTTCTGGAAAAAATATAGTCTCACTGAGCTGACACCAGAAGAATGGGAAGCGCTTTGTGATGGTTGTGGGCTTTGCTGCCTGATCAAGCTGGAAGATGAAGACACCCACGAAGTTGCCTATACCAAAGTGGCTTGCAAATTACTGGACTGTAAAACTGCCCGCTGTTCGGATTATCCGAACCGGCTGCAATATGTGCCCGATTGTATCCAGCTAACACCTGAGAAACTGGACACCATTCACTGGTTGCCATCAAGCTGTGCCTATCGCCGAGTTGCTGAAGGGAAAAGCCTGCCATCCTGGCATTATCTGAAGACAGGTTCACGACAAAGCGTAATTCAGGCCAAAAAATCTGCTGCTGGTCGCTGCTTAAGTGAAGTCGATATTGATGAAGATGAAATTGATGAATATATCGTACGCTGGGTGCGCTAGCTGTTAGCGCAATCCAACCTCGTCAAATGATTAAATAAAAAAATTAAGCTGCCTGTTGTAGCAGTTGCTGTGCTGAAGACCCCGACATAGGTCGGTAAAAATAAAAACCTTGTCCGATCTGGCAATCACAATTGATTAGCGTGTCCAGTTGTTCAGTATTTTCAATACCCTCGACCAGTACATCCAGAGAAATACTGGAACCAATCTGGGTAATGGCTTTGACAATGGCCAGCGCAGACGGATCATTGTTCATGCGTTCTACAAAGTTGCGATCAATCTTGATGCAGTCGACCGGATATTCCTGTAAACGGGTCAGGGAAGAATGACCGGTACCGAAGTCATCCAGAGAAATATGAATTCCATGTTTTTTTAGCAGGTTTAGTGCCCGGATCACATAATTGGCTCCGCCTTCGGATAAGCTCTGCTCGGTAATTTCCAGTTCAACCTTATGTGCAGGAATATCGAATCGGGATAGACGAGCCAGGAATTTCTCAGCATAGTCATCGCGCAGGAATTCAACTGGAGCTGCATTGATTGAAATTGGCAGTATATCCAGACCCTCGGCTTGCCAGCGGCTCATATCCTCAAAGACTTTTAGCTGCATGGTTTCACTGATGCGCGAAGCTAAATCATAGTCCTGGAAAGCAGAAAAAATATGAGAGGGTAACTGGATCTGATGCTGTTGATCCTGCCAACGCAGTAAGGCTTCGAAACCAATCACCTCACCATCAGAAAGGCGAACCTTAGGCTGATAATAAGGAATAATCTGATCCGCATGAATAATCTTGCGTGCCAGCGTCAGTTGTTTGGTCATGTTTTCCAGTGACCTGAACATCTCCTGATTAAACATGCGAATCCCGCCACGACCACTATTTTTCAGATCATTCAGGGCAATATCGGCACATTTCAGCAGGTTGGAACTATTCTGGGCATCACGCGGATAAACGGTACAACCGATACTCATACCGATACTCATACGATGGCCGACATAACTCACTGGTTGTTCCAGTTGGGCATAGGCCAGTTGTGCAGTATTAATCAGCTGGGCTTCGTTTTCCAGGTTTTTGACTAAAATAGCAAACTCATCGCCACCCAGACGGGCAACGACTATATTATTGGAGCCAAAACAGGCCTGAAAACGCTTGCCCAAGACATGCAGCAAATGGTCCCCGGCAATATGACTCAAAGTGTCATTGATATGCCGGAAATAGTCTAGGTCGATCAGGAGCAGGCCAACCATTATTTGCTGTTGCTTGGCTTTTAGCAGTACCTGTTTAAAGGTCTTATAAAAGGCATTGCGGTTATACAGTCCGGTCAGCTCATCACGCTGAATTACGGCTTTTAAACGGCTTTCAACTATTTTTTGCTGACTGACATTGCGTGAAACACACAGGATATTTTGGGGAATATTATTTTCGTCCAATACTGGAGTCAGTAAATGATCCCAGTATTGTGGGTCCTCATTCTCCGTCTGGGCTTTTTCTACAAAACGGCTATTTAAACCTTGAGCAGCCTGTTTTAAAGCGCGTTGTCCGGTTTTTTTAACTTCAGCGGGTAACAGGCTTAACCATGAATGCGGGGCAGGCTGCTGTTCAGGATCAATCCCTAACTTATGACAGGCTGACTGATTGATATGACGGATTTCGCCTTGTGGAGACATCACTTTAATACAATCGACACTGGCATCCAGCATGTTTTTCTGGGTAGAAATCACCTGAGACAGTTGTTGCTGAATCTCAAAATATTCATGGATATCGGTCAGTGATACCGACCATTGCAGCAGATGTTCTGCTGTATGCTGAAACTTGATGGCCAAGGCACACATACGGTAGCTGGAATCAGCCGATTTAATCCGGCACTGGGTATTAAAGCCTTGTTGCTGATTCAGGCCAGCATGCCATTGCTCAGAAAACGTTGGCTGATCATCTGGATGAATCAGGCTTTGCCATTCTTTAGGACCATATTCACTTAAATTGGTACCTAAATAATCCGAAAGTGCCTGATTAAAATATTCAATATTATCCTTGCCCAGCACCCAAAGCGGATGCGGCACATCATTGATCAGATCTTGTAATAATCTGGATTTTGCCTGTTGTTCATTAGAAGATTGTATCAAGGTTGAAATAAGCGAATCAGCGCATTCTGCAGTTGTTCGTCTAGATTTATTATGCTTCATGCATCCCCACCGATACCACCCAAAGAGCATCCAATCAGTTGCTCAAGTCCATTCTAATTAATATGAGATAATGTGAAATTTACAAGGTTATTAACCTGTAATTAATCATGTTCTATTTATCTACTTTTCATAAGATTAATCCATTCATTGTAAAAAAAATAGAGATTTCTTACATAAATTAAATTTTTCTCATAAATGTTTGAAATATTGGAATCAAAACTACCAGTGTTAGAATGAAAGCAGAATTTAATTTGAGCCAATAATAAGATGTCAGACAGTCATATCCCGCTTCCAGAACGCTTGCGGCCTCGCGACCTTGCAGAAATTATCGGGCAGGATCACTTGCTTGGAGAGAATGCACCTCTACGTCAGATGATTGACCAAGGGCATTTACCATCGATTATCTTCTGGGGTCCACCTGGAGTAGGTAAAACCACGATTGCCTTGCTACTTGCCCAAGCGGTGGACCGGCCATTTATCAGCCTGTCTGCACTCAATACCGGTGTGAAAGAATTGCGTGAAGTCATTGCGGAAAGTGGTGATCTGCTGACGCCTGTAGTGTTTATTGACGAGATTCACCGTTTTAATAAATCCCAGCAGGATGCACTGCTGAATGCCGTCGAAAAAGGCAAAATTACCCTGATTGGCGCGACGACGGAAAATCCATCTTTTGAAGTCAACAGTGCCTTGCTGTCACGTTGTCAGGTCTATACCTTGAATGCGCTGAGTGACGAAGCGATTCAGACCTTACTAACTCAGGCGATTCATACTGACAAATTCCTGCAGGAACGCTATATCCAGATTGAAGAATTTGACGCCTTATTGCAGTTTGCCGCAGGGGATGCGCGTAAGGCACTCAATCTACTAGATCTGATTGCCAGTACTTTTGAGGCTGATCAGGAAAATATCATTACTAATGCGATTGTGGTCAAAGTCGCACAGCAGAATATTGCCCGTTATGACAAGTCTGGCGAGCAGCACTATGATCTGGTTTCGGCCTTCATCAAGTCGATTCGTGGTAGTGATCCGGATGCTGCCCTGTACTGGATGGCACGCATGCTGAAAGGTGGTGAAGATCCGGTCTTTATTGCCCGCCGTATGCTGATTGCGGCATCAGAAGATATTGGCAATTCCAATCCGAATGCTTTGTTGCTAGCGGGTGAATGCTTCCGCTCAGTTCAAGCGATTGGTATGCCGGAATGCCGGATTATTCTGGGACAATGTGCGGTTTACCTGGCGACCAGTGCCAAAAGTAATAGTACCTATCTCGCGATTAACAAGGCGATGGATCTGGCTGAAAAAACGGCCAATTTGCCAGTGCCTTTACATCTGCGTAATGCACCGACCAAAATGATGAAAGAGCAGGGCTATGGGGTAAATTATCTGTATCCACACAACTATCCGGAACATTTTGTCCTGCAAGATTACCTGCCGCCTGAGCTGAAAGGCACCAAGCTGTACGAATCGGCACGTAATAAGCGTGAAGTAGAAGGCGAACGTCTGCAACAACGTCGCTGGCAGCAGGAACAACAGCAGCAATAAGCAAAAAAAAGCCCAATTCAAGGAGAATTGGGCTGAAATAGGATGTCTTGGGGGAGATACATCCTAGAGGGTAAGGGTATAAATCTGGTCAGCAACATCAGATGGATTGCATCTGCTGGGGATGTTGCTGGGATGCAGTAATATTAAGGCATGCATTGAATAATGTAAAAACGATCATTTTTATTAATAAAATTCATTTTTTCGATCATAAGATTAGATAATAAAAAACCGGGTTATTAACCCGGTTCTTTGAAGCATTACTAGTATTTAGATATCTTCAAGATTGATACCTAAACGTGCTGCAACTTCTTCGTACGCTTCAACCACGCCGCCTAGGCCTTGACGGAAACGGTCTTTATCCAGTTTTTTCTTGGTGTCTTTATCCCATAGACGGCAACCATCTGGAGAGAATTCGTCACCCAGTACGATACGGTCGTGGAACACACCGAATTCAAGTTTAAAGTCAACCAGAAGCATATTACCCGCTTCGAATAATGCTTTAAGCACATCGTTTACTTGGTAAGTCAGTTCTTTCATTTTTGCCAGTTGTTCAGCAGTCGCCCAACCTAAAGCAATCGCTTGAGATTCGTTCACCATTGGATCGCCTAGCGCGTCATCCTTGAAGAACAATTCGAATGTAGGAGGCGTTAATTCTTTACCTTCTTCTACACCCAGACGACGGCATAAAGAACCCGCAGCATAGTTACGTACCACACATTCTACTGGAATCATTTTAAGTTTTTTCACCAGCACTTCAGTCGGTGTCAGCAGTTTCTCAAAATGAGTTTCAATACCAGCAGCAGCCAGCTTTTCCAT
>NZ_DFDO01000302.1:0-1663 GCF_002367915.1 Acinetobacter sp. UBA3025 | reverse complement strand
GACGCATCGTCACGAAAAACTAAAATCAGGTGGTCTTCACTGTCCGTGGTATAGACAGATTTCGCTTTACCAGTATAGAGCAAGGTTTGTTTTAACATGAGGGAACCTTCTACAAAAAAAAATGCCTAGAAAATGTCTAGGCTGGCCAATTTTGGTAAATCTGGTTTAACAGTTCTGCTGCTTTTTCGCGGTCGGCAAAACTGTTATCGGGATTAAACACAGCCAGGGTGTTACTCGAACCTGCGGGAGAGAGTCTTAAAACATAGGTTTGCTGATCAACCTGAATCGTTACCTCATAACGATCTTTATTTTGACCAACAATAGAATGGTTAAGGCTGCTAAGCGTGGCAAGAGTGTATTGCCATATTGTAGCAGCATTTCCATCAATTTTGAGCAGTGGATTTTGATTTCCGTCAGTGACTAATTGCGGCTTTCCTGAAAAATTTTCTTGAGTTTCATCTGCTTGAGTTGAATTTACTGGCTGTGCAGTAGGGCGTGGCATCGCAAAGCGGTTACCACGCTGATTTTCAAGTTTTGGTGCATTTTCCAGGGCAAGCGGATCCACTGTCGGAGCAGGGTACAAAGGCGTTGCAGGACGAACCATTGACCCTTCAGGATATTGCAATGGTTGCAGCGTGGTTGTTTCTTTATAGTCCAAGGTACCGTTTTTAAAGGCCATTGAACTACAACCTGCTAAACTGAATACTGAAAGTGCCAGGGTAAGTCCTAAACGTAATTGCATAATCGTTGCTCTTTATTTAATGACGCTCGCTTCTACAAGTGCCTCATGAAGCGGAGCGCGATATTGTTCTGCAAGTGGTGTTAATGGAAGGCGAATACCTGTACCAATTAAGCCCATATCATGGAGAGCCCATTTCACAGGAATTGGGTTTGATTCGCAAAATAGAATATTGTGTAAATTTGCAACCTGAGCATTCATCTCTTCAGCACCTGCCGCATCTCCTGCAATGGCAGCAGCACATACTTCACTCATGACTTTAGGTGCAATGTTAGCAGTCACGGAAATATTGCCTTTGGCACCATGACCCATTAACTCATAGGCAGTTGCATCATCACCTGAGTAAACAGTCATGTTTTTGCCTGTCAGACCTTCAATCAGGGCAGCACCACGGGCTACATCACCTGTTGCATCTTTAATGCCCACGATCTGTGGGATATCTGCCAGACGGATCACGGTTTCGTTGGCCATATCTACGCCAGTACGACCTGGAACGTTATAAAGAATTTGAGGTAGGTCAACCGCTTCAGCAATCGCTTTATAATGCTGGTATAGACCTTCCTGAGTCGGTTTGTTGTAGTAAGGAGTAACCAGCAGGGCAGCATCAGCGCCAAGTTCTTTGGCTTCCTGAGTCAGCTCGATTGCTTCACGAGTCGAGTTTGCGCCTGTACCGGCAATGATAGGAATACGTTTGTTGGCAACACGAATGATTTCTTTGATCACTTGAGTGTGCTCGCTCATGCTGAGCGTTGATGCTTCACCAGTAGTACCAACCGCGACGATACTGTTAGTGCCTTCTGCAATATGCCACTCAACCAGCTTCTCGAGACCCTTCCAATCTACGCTGCCATCTTCAAACATGGGGGTGACGATTGCGACAATGGAACCCTGAATGGTCTGTGCTTGCTGAGTCATTTTAAAAAA
>NZ_DFDO01000199.1:8613-8743 GCF_002367915.1 Acinetobacter sp. UBA3025 | reverse complement strand
TTCTAAAGATATTTTACGTGTTCCAACCTTAGGTGTTATTCCTGAGTGTCCAAGCGTTCTACAGGCATCGAATGAAGGTAAACCAGTGATTCACTTTACCGAATCTGCCGCAGGTCAGGCTTATGATGAC
>NZ_DFDO01000199.1:8114-8394 GCF_002367915.1 Acinetobacter sp. UBA3025 | reverse complement strand
GCAGGTCAGGCTTATGATGACCTTGTAGCACGTTTCCTGGGTGAAGAGCGTCCTTACCGTCATATCGAAGTAAAACCTAAGGGCTGGTTAGCACGATTATTTGGAGCGTAAACATGGCTGGATTCTGGAGTAAACTTTTTAGTAGCGAGGATAAACCATCAAGCGCACAAACCGCGAAAGACCGTTTGAAAGTCATTGTTGCTTCTGAACAGGGTTTGGGACGCCGTTTGAGTCAGGATAAAATTGACCAGATGAAGACAGAAATCATGCAAGTGGTCAA
>NZ_DFDO01000199.1:0-7834 GCF_002367915.1 Acinetobacter sp. UBA3025 | reverse complement strand
TGACTTGATAGTAATTACTATTTTACCTAGTCTCAAAACGTGAAGTGATCCTTCGAATAGACAAAGTGCATGATAAGACTTTGCCTCTTGCGAACTCATATTTTGCCTTTTTTTCATGCCGAAGAATTACATCAAGGAGATTGCGATGGCATTATCTCAACCAGCGACCTTTAACGAAGAATGGTCAGATGAGCGTGTATATGCCTACCTGAATCAGCTTCCTCCTGCAGGCGTCAATGCAGATTTCCATGTGCTTTATCATGCATTCAAGCATATGCGCCCTTTTGACTATGAGCGCCTGCTAACCAAATTTGTCGCAGACGGTCGCGATCTTAACGCCACCAATCCGGAAGGACAGCGCATTCATGACGTGATTGCCACTTATCCGCGTCAAAGTGCCGAGTTCTTGGCAGTATTAGAAAAATTTGCATAAGTTGAAATGCATAAAAAAAGCCTGCTTAAAGCAGGCTTTTTTAATCGCTAGAAATTCTGGATTTAAACCAGGATCTCACGCTTACCATTGGCACCCATTGAGCTGACAATACCATTTTCTTCCATCTGGTCAATGATCCGTGCAGCACGGTTATAACCTAGACTGAACTTACGCTGCAAAGATGAAGTTGATGCTTTGCGGGTTTCCAAAACAAAAGCCACACACTGGTCATACAGCGCATCTCGATCCGATCCACCATCTCCACCATCCTCAAAGCCGCGACTAGACGGTTCTTCATCAAATGGGGTCAGAATCTCATCCACATAGTTTGGTGCACCACGTTCACGCCATGCATCACAGATCCGGTTCACCTCATCATCGGCAATAAAGGCACCGTGTACACGCTCCGGCTCAATTTTACCCGGGCCAAGGAACAGCATGTCACCATGACCGAGCAGATCTTCTGCACCACCTGCATCGAGAATGGTACGTGAGTCGATTTTCGAGTTCACACGAAGTGCGACACGTGTCGGAATATTCGCCTTGATCAGACCAGTGATCACATCTACTGAGGGACGCTGAGTTGCCAGTAACAGGTGAATACCGGCAGCACGGGATTTTTGTGCCAGACGGGTAATCATCTCTTCAGCTTTCTTACCGACCTGCATGATCATATCCGCGAACTCATCGGCAACAATCACAATCGATGGCAATGGCGTTAAGCGCGGTGCACGTTCCCCTGCGACTGATTCACTCGCTTTCCAGGTTGGATCAAATAGCTCTTCACCATTGGCAAGCGCCTCTTCTACCTTACGGTTATAGTCGCTGAGCTTACGAATTTTCAGGAAAGACATCAGTTTGTAACGACGTTCCATTTCATTCACACACCAGTTCAAGGCACTGACTGCATCTTTCATATCAGTCACGACTGGCGTTAACAGATGTGGAATATCGTTATAGTTGGCCAATTCAAGCTGTTTTGGATCGATCAGAATTAAGCGTAACTGATCAGGTGTGTATTTTAATAGCATCGATAGAATCATCGAGTTAACCGCCACCGATTTACCAGAACCTGTAGTCCCTGCTACCAGCATATGCGGTGCTTTACCCAGTTCAGTAATTACCGGATTGCCTGAAATATCCTTACCCATGGCCATCGACAAAATGCCATCTGGATCATTGAATTTTGGAATCTGTACCAGTTCAATCAAACGCACCATTTCACGGCTGCTGTTCGGAACTTCAATGCCGATATAAGGCTTACCTGGAATAACTTCGACTACACGTACTGAAGCCATTGACATTGAACGGGCCAAGTCACGTGAAATATTGGTGACTTTGGAAGCTTTGACACCAGGTGCAAGGTCCAGTTCAAAACGTGTCACGACCGGACCTGGTTGAGCTTCGACTACTTTGGCTTTAACGTTAAATTCCTGAAGCTTGATTTCCAGAAGTTCTGATAAACGGGATAACTGCTCTTCAGTGAAATTCACTTTTTTGTTCGGATCGACTTTATCCAGCAATTCCAGACCCGGCAATGGTGACAGATCTTTACGGCGCTCAGCGACCTGCATAGCACGTGACATTGGACGTCCAGCGGCATCCGTCAGTGGCGCATCGAAGTCAAACTCGTCTTCATCCTGAGGCTTACCAGCAGTTTCATGCCAAGCCTCAATAAATTCTTCTTTAGATAATGCTTCTCGAACTGCTGCATTAGTCGCTGCGGTTTGAGCTGCTGTCTCTACACGCTGAATCGGTGCCTGAACAAAAGCAGAAGACTGGGCATAGCTTGATGCACGTACAGGTGCGGGTTTTGGCTCATCAGCTTCAACCAGCAAGTCATCCAGATCATCAAAGTCCGCTTCCAGGCTGGTATTTTTAATCGCATGTGCAGCCATGAGCGGAGCAGCAGTGGAACTGACCGTTCCAGCATCTTCTACAATTCTGAGGGATTTTTCAGCTGCTGCTGAATTGAACGGGCTATGCACATCCGTTGCGGTTTTACCTTGCGGAACTGCTGCCAATAACTCATCAAAAATTTCATCATCATCCCAGTCCAGATTATTCTTAGCTGTAGCGGATGATGTCACTTCATGAGCATTGTGATTTGTTGGTGTAGCTGCAAATGCGTCAGGAGAAAATTCGGCCTGCTCTTCTTCTGCAGCTTTAAGTAAAGCATCGATATCCTGCTTGTGACGCTGGTCTTCATTGGAATGTAACGCACGCCACACCTCTCCTGTTGCCACCACACGATCCGGCTCTGCTGTTCGCGGTGCTTCCTGAACAGGTTCTGTAACTGATGCCTGTACAGGTTCAGAGATATCTTCTTCATAGTGGTGAGGCTGGTGCGATTCTTTATCTGCAAAATCCTCAAACAGGCGCTCAGCGACATGATCGCGAACTACAGGATCGACTTCTACCAGATTATGTTCAGGTGCGGCAGTGACTGGTACTGTCACTTTTTTGGCAGCTGTTTTTACTGCTTCTTTTTTAATAACAGGTGCAGTACGGTCAAAATCCGACATACCTTCTGGCACATTACGGTAGAACAGGTCTTGCAGATAAGCAGGCGTTGCCTTGAGACTGCTCCAGGTCTTGTTCCATTTCACACCAAATGCCAAGGTAAACAGAACCACCCAAAGCACAAGCAAGAAAAAAGCTGCGCCATAGACAGTTAGTAATTGTTCAAGACTTTGGCCCAGCTCATAGCCAATAATGCCGCCTGAAGAATTGTCCAGCGTATCAGCTGGAACTTGCCAGAATAGAAACAGCAATGCTGATGTGGTCAATAACAGGAAGAATTGGGCAGCATAACGGAATGGACGGTTCAGGAAGCTGCGCGGCCACCAGACCTGGATTGCTTCCATAAACAGATAAACAGGGATCAGCAGGCTTGCCCAGCCGAGAAAGCCAAATAACAGGTCTGAAATCCAGGCCCCCGCAACCCCACTCGCATTTGAAACTGTCTGCGTATCACTAGAGATATGCATCCACCCCGGATCAAATGGTGTATAGGTCACTGTTGCAAGAAACAGATAAATCCCAAATGAGACTAAAAATAATGTCATTACTAAGCGCTGTGCATAGGCACTCGACACCGCTGTCATATACTGTCCTGTAACCAATTCTTCATGAATATTCTTTTGCTGGTATGCTTCAAAAAAAGCGTCGCAATAAAATGCATATTATGCACCTGTTGCATCAAAAAAGATGCATTATTGTGTACTTCTTCTATATAGCCTAAATCGATTTCGATGATCAATAATATCGACTTTAATCTCACACCACTGTTATACAGTTTCACGTATAATTCAATAAATTTCTAAATAAAAAAGGATACAGCGAATGAGCGCACGTCACTCACGACTGATTATTTTAGGTTCTGGCCCTGCTGGCTATAGCGCAGCAGTCTATGCAGCGCGTGCAAACTTAAAACCGACCCTGATTGCAGGTCTGCAACTGGGTGGTCAATTAACCACAACGACTGAAGTAGATAACTGGCCTGGCGATCCTGAAGGTCTGACTGGTCCAGCTTTAATGGAACGTATGCAGGCTCATGCAGAACGTTTTGGTACTGAAATTGTTTATGATCATATCAATGAAGTTGACCTTAACGTTCGTCCATTCGTCCTGAAAGGCGATATGGAAGAGTTCACTTGTGATGCCCTGATCATTTGTACTGGTGCAACTGCGCAATACTTGGGTCTGGAATCAGAAGCTGCATTTATGGGTCAAGGCGTGAGCGCGTGTGCAACCTGTGACGGTTTCTTCTATAAAGAACAAAAAGTCATGGTTGTGGGCGGTGGTAATACCGCTGTTGAAGAAGCGTTATATCTCTCTAACATCGCTTCTCATGTGACCCTAGTTCATCGTCGTGATACGTTGCGTTCTGAAAAAATCCTGCAAGACCATCTTTTTGAAAAAGAAAAAGAAGGCAAAATCAGTATTATCTGGAATCATCAGGTAGAAGAAGTGTTGGGTGATACCACTGGCGTCACTGCGGTACGTTTGAAATCAACCCAAGATGATTCAACTCAGGATGTTGAAGTATCAGGTCTGTTTGTTGCTATTGGTCATAAACCAAATAGCACCATGTTCGAAGGCCAGCTTGAACTGCGTGATGGCTATATTCAGGTGCAAAGCGGTACCGCGGGCAATGCCACTCAAACCTCTATCCCGGGTGTATTTGCTGCAGGCGATATCGCAGACAGTATCTACCGTCAGGCGATTACTTCTGCAGGTTCAGGCTGTATGGCGGCACTGGATGCAGAAAAATATCTCGATGCCATGGGTAAATTAGACTAAGCAGCGAAAATAAAAAGACCGTCCATCATGGGCGGTTTTTTTATGTATGATAAAAACAGTCTATTACAAGATCAGGATTCTGCATGCATCTTCTTCCTCCTTCACAGTACATTTTTCCCAATCCTGAAGAAGCGGATCTTGAGGGTGAAGGCCTGATTTGTATCGGTGCAGACCTCTCCCCTTCTACTTTGTATGAGGCCTATACCCATGGTCTGTTTCCCTGGTTTTCTGAAGGTGATCCGATCTGTTGGTGGAGTCCGGAACCACGCTGCATTATCCGGCCAGAGGATTATCATCCCAGCAAATCGCTACTTCGAAGCATGAAAAAGCAGGATTATAAAATTACGGTGAATCATGCTTTTGAAAGAGTGATCCGTTCCTGCTCATTGCCTCGCGCTTATGCAGATGAAACCTGGATTAGTGAAGAGATCATTCAAGGTTATTGCGACCTGTTTAATGCGGGTTATGGTTATAGTATTGAGGTTTGGGATGAAGATCGCGTAGTAGGTGGACTTTACGGGGTTACCATTGGCAAAGGCTGTTTCGGTGAATCCATGTTCAGTACCCAAACCGATGTTTCTAAAATGGCTTTCTATACATTAATGCTGATTGGCAGAGAAAATCAGTTGCCCTGGATTGATTGTCAATTGGTGAATGATCACTTGATGAGTCTAGGTGCCTGTACAATTTCTCGCCACACATATCTTAAATCGTTACAAGATGTGATAAAACAGCCTGCGATCAATTGGAAAAAGTATCAAGACGGTGTATTTTCAAGTAAAACAATAGCGCAGTCTGCGCGATTAAGTGAATGAAAATAACAGAGGGCACTTGTTATGAACTCTTATCAACCACAGTCCCTACTGAACGATTTACAGTATTATATTACGCCGCCGCATGACTGTAGCTATCTGCCAAATAAGTCCGCGCGCATGGTTTTTCTTGATCCAGCACATCGTATTGATGTAGTGACGCTGTCTGAACTTTCTCGTACCGGTTTCCGTCGTAGTGGTGATTTTGTCTATCGGCCTGAATGCCACCTGTGCCGTCAATGTTTATCTTCACGTATTCCTGTTCATGAATTTCAGATGAACAGCTCGCAAAAAAAAGCCTGGAAACGTAATCAGGATTTGACGGTTAAAATTATCCATCCTGAACAGGCCACAGATATACATTACGCCCTCTATGAACGTTATATTAATGAACGCCATGCAGATGGTGATATGTATCCACCTAGTCGTGACCAGTTCGAAAAGTTTTTACTGCAAAGCTGTACCGATAGTTTCTTTCTGGAATTATGGAAAGATGATCGTCTGATCAGTGTATCGACTTGTGACCTGCTCGATGATGGCGTTTCAGCGGTGTATACTTTCTTTGATCCTGATGAGAACCGCCGTTCCCTTGGTGCCTTTGCAATTCTGAAACAGATTGAACACACTCAAAAACTTGGCTTACAGTTTGTCTATCTGGGCTACTGGGTTCCACATTCAGCCAAAATGACCTACAAGTCTCAATACCTGCCGCTTGAATTATTGATTGACGGGCAATGGCGCCGATTAAACCGCACCCTTACCCCGGTGGAGATTGAACATCTGGGAAACTCCTTGATGACGACCTTGCCTAGCGGATGGAATAATCCCATTATCAAGTAAGTTACTCGTCAAATAAGAGCCGGAATATTATTTAAACAGGCTGGCAAAATCATCAGTACAAGACTTCACCATGATAATGGCATGTTCCCGAGTGCCATTCATATTTGGATAATAGTTCTTGCGCAGGTCAATCTGATGAAAACCGGTTTTTTCATACAGTTTAATCGCAGCAGCATTGCTTTCCCGTACTTCCAGAAAGATCTGTACCGGACTATTTTTCAATAATGCAATTGAGGCATCTAGCAACTGATAACCTAAACCTTTGCCCTGTTGCGCAGGATCAATTGCCATCAGTAATAAATTGGCTTCATCCAACACCGGCTGTAAAATGCAGAACCCTACGACTTGCCCTGCTTGTTCAATCACAGTGCTTTGATAGGCAGTAACAGCATCTTCAAATTGTTTAAAGGTCCAGGGATGGGATTGTACTTTGGTTTCAATCTTGGCAACGGCTGGTACATCCGCAGCTTGCATCAAACGAATCATCTTCGTTCATCTTATCTAGAATTAACCTCCGCATTATAGAAACTTTATTTAAAAAATCGAGCAAAAAAAAGAGCAACTTAGGTTGCTCTTCAGTCTTTTAATCTAGTTTTAAATTAAAGGCCCAGTTTTTGTTTCCAGCTTTGTAATAAGCTATGGGTGTCATGATCATTTGGATGAAAACCAGGTTTAAAGTACATCAGCATTTCTTTACCCATACCGGTAATAATTCCTTTAGATGGGCTATAACCATAAGTATAGATTTCTTTTAAAGCTCCAAGACTTAACTGACGGTCTTCTTTCAATAAACGCAATACGAAGTAGCTTTGTACAAAGAATAGCGTGACCATCGCTGCAACCAGTGAAGTGGTACGCAGTAGATAAGATTTTAAACCTTTACCGAAAACACCTTCGAATACATCATAGGCCACGGCCTTATGTTCATTCTCTTCAATTGCATGCCAGAGCCACATGGTTTTCATGGTGTCATCTTTCATCAGTTCCTGAATATGCTGATTGGTCAGTAACTGAGATGCAATGGTCGCAGTAAAATGTTCTAGTGCAGTCGTCGCAGTGAGGTCGACCATTTCCTGGGTAATACCGACTGGCTTACCGACTGCCGCGAAGATTTTGCGTGCAGTTTGAATGACTCGGTCAGTATAACGATCTAGCGTATCAACATCATGGCCATGGCGTTGCGCTGAGGCATTAAAGCCAACATGTTCCTGGGTATGCATGGCTTCCTGACCAATAAAGGCAGAAATTTCTTTTTGCAATGCTTCATTGTCTTTAATTGCTGGGTGCTGACGTACAGCGCGAACAGAATCAATAAAGAATTTTTCGCCTGCCGGGAATAGTGCAGAGAGTGCAGTCATAAAGTGAGTCAGTCCTGCTGAACCATTCATCCACTATTCTGACACCTTTCCATAATCAAAACTCATAAGACGTACCGGCAAAGTTT
>NZ_DFDO01000009.1:0-7302 GCF_002367915.1 Acinetobacter sp. UBA3025 | reverse complement strand
GGTATAACCTGCCATCACAATCAGATCAATCGTCACCATGGTCGCAGCCATAATCACATATTGAATCCATTGCGGTTTAGATAAGTCCAGAAATTGCGGTAATACTGCCAGCAAAAATACAATTGCCTTGGGATTACTCATATTGACCAGAAAACCGTGAATGACGAGTTTCCCAGCTGATTTTCGTGCGAGTTCATGTTTAATTTCAATCGACTGCGCTGGTGCTTTCCACTGCAAAAAGGCCAGATACAATAAATAGGCAACCCCAAACCATTTCACTGCAAGAAATGCCCAAGGTGTAGTCGCAAACAATACCCCTGCCCCGGCAGCCACAATGGCAATTTGAACCAATAGGGCGAGTTGCAGGCCGAGCGCATTCCAGTATCCATGTCGAAAGCCATAATTCAGTCCGCTCGACATTGAAGCAATAGCACCCGCACCTGGGGAAATACTGATCACCCAACAGGCTAACATATAAGCAAACCAGACTTGATAGGACATAGAGATTTAACTCATTCAAATTCAGGATCTAATTATATGACTTTTCCAATATTTTCAGCCAAAAAAATTGCTTAAACATCAGACTGCATACTATTCACTCTATAGCGCTTCAGGCACAATAGCAGGATTGGATACAGAAAATTTATTACAGGAGCCATGAATGACAGCCCAATCTGTAATTTTGCCATTACCTTCAGATCATGCTCGCTTTATTGTTTTACGTCTGAAAAATCTCAGTATCGAAGATTTTAAGGAACGATTAGAACAGCTATTTACGACACGCGATCGCCTGATTACCCAACATCCGAATGCGCAAATTAAAACGGCTGTCGCTTTTGGTCCTGAACTCTGGTCAAAACTGTATGAACAGGCACCTTCTGGTTTTAAACAATTAGAGCCAATTCAAGGTTCATTTAATATGCCTGTGGTACCGGCAGATGTACTGATTCATATTGCCAGTGCGCGTGCTGATATCTGTTTCGCCTTGAGTCAGTCTTTCTTCGAAGGTATTCGCGATCAGGTTGAAGTATTAGATGAGCGTGTTTGCTTCCGTTACTTTGATGGCCGTGATATTACCGGCTTCATCGATGGTACTGAAAATCCGCAATTCCCGGACGATCGTGCTGAAGTAGCTTTACTCGGTGAAGATGCTGGTATTTTCCAAGACGGTTCATTCATTTTTGCACAGCGTTATGCGCATAACCTGGATAAATGGAAGAAACTCAAAGTCGATGCTCAAGAACAAGTGATGGGTCGTACCAAACTTGAATCGATTGAACTCGAGGATGAGGTAAAACCTGCCAATGCACATATCGCTCGTACTGTCGTTGAAGATGAGGGAGGCGAGGAAATGGAAATTCTACGTCACTCTCTGCCTTATGGAGATGGTCGTGGTGACCAAGGTCTATTCTTCATTGCTTATACCAAAGACCTGAAAATCATTGATGCCATGTTAGTGCGCATGTTTGGTACATCAGGCGATGGGATCCATGACCGCTTGCTACACTTCGTGACTCCAATGGATGGTGCGTATTACTTTGCACCAAGTGAGGAGTTACTGGAAGAGGTTTTGGAAGACTGAAAATAAAAAGCCGACGAAAGTCGGCTTTTAAATATAATTTTTAAAATAGAGACAATTAACCAATTAGTTTTAATTAATAAAGATTATTAAAATCCATCTTGGTATTTATTTCACATGAATTAACCACAAATAACCTTACCCTGACCTTATATTCTCTATGCTTATGAAATAGAAGATGTATTCTGTTTCAACCTTTTCGATTTTTCTGATTATTTGCTGATTCACTTACTGCTACACTGAAAGCCGAATACTTTATATCTCCTACATCATCCTCGATTACAGGATAAGCCAGAGGCCAAGGACATGCTTGAGTTACATTCTAAACTTCCCAATCTGGGCGTTACTATTTTTAGTACCATGTCGGCCTTGGCACAAAAACTCGGGGCAATTAACCTGTCACAAGGTTTTCCAGATTTCCCTGCTCCACCACAATTGATTGAAGCCCTCAGTCGGGCGGTTGAAAATGGTTTTAATCAATATGCACCGGGTGATGGTTTACCAGTATTACGTGGGCTGGTCGCTGATCTTTATCAGCACCGTGACCAGCTCATTCTAGACCCGGTAGATGAAATCACCATTACTCCTGGTGCAACGATTGCAATCTTCTGTGCAATTCAGGCAACGGTACGAGCAGGTGAAGAAGTCATTATTTTTGATCCCAGTTATGACAGCTATGCGCCAAGCGTGAAGCTGGTCGGTGCCAAACCGGTACATATCGCTCTAGAATATCCTGGTTTTTCTGTGGACTGGAATAAGGTCAAAGATGCAATCAATGACCGTACCCGCATGATTGTAGTGAATACACCGCATAATCCCACCGGAACGGTATGGACAGAGCAAGACTGGCAGCAGCTGATTGAACTGATTTGTGATCGTAATATCGTGGTTCTGTCCGATGAAGTCTATGAACATCTGGTATTTGATGAAGTTCGTCATCATTCTGCAGCATCATTTCCGGAACTCCGTGAACGCAGTTTTGTGATTGGTTCTTTTGGTAAAACCTTTCATGTGACCGGCTGGAAAACCGGTTTCTGTGTTGCACCACCAGCCTTAATGCAGATGTTCAGACAGATTTACCAATTTGTCAGCTTCTGTGGCGTGACCCCAATTCAGGTGGCTCTGACCGAATATATGCAACTACATTCTGAACATATCCATGAGCTGTCCGGTTTTTATCAGGCCAAACGGGATCTGTTTAATCATGCACTGACAGATTCCCGTTTTCACTGGACGCCGTCTCAAGGCACCTATTTCCAGAATCTGGATTACAGTGAAATTCGTCCTGATCTGGATGCACTGTCGATGTGTCACTATCTGGCGGAACAACACGGTGTTGTGGCGATTCCGGTATCAGCGTTTTATCAGGAGCCGCCTAAAGATTTACACTTATTGCGCTTCTGCTTTGCCAAAAAAGATGAAACCTTGATAGAAGCAGCACATATTCTTTCCAAAGTTTAAAAAAATAGACTTATTGGTTACTGAAAAGCTAAAGCGTTCTTGATGCTGATCAAGGATAATTTAGTCCTGATAAATATATGAAAAATCAAGAACAGGATGTCATATGGCACAGCAAGCATTGGTTCACCAGCAGAATTTATGGAAAACATTTTTTATTTTCCTGTTACCGCTGGTCGTTACCAACATCCTGCAAAGCCTGTCCGGTACGATTAATACTGTTTTTGTCGGGCAAATGCTCGGCGTGCAAGCAATTGCCGCTGTGGCAGTATTTTTCCCGATTCTGTTCTGTCTGATGGCTTTTGTGATTGGTCTCTCTGCAGGTTCTACGGTTCTGGTAGGACAAGCTTGGGGTGCCAGAAACCTGGAAAAAGTGCGCTGTGTAGTTGGCTCTACCCTGTTTATGACACTGATTGGTGGCAGCCTGATTGCCCTATTGGGTGTATTTTTTGCTGAAAATATCCTGCAATTATTAGGTACAGATCCGGATGTGATGCACCTGTCTTTGCCTTATGTGCAATGGATGCTGGCTGGTAGCCCTCTGATTTTTATTTATATTATTTATACTTCAATTTTACGTGGGGTCGGAGACAGTACTACACCACTGTTTGCCTCTGCCCTAACGATTGGTGTGGGCTTGGTAGTAACACCAGTCCTGATCGCCGGTTATTTCGGTTTTCCTAAAATGGGGATCATCTCTCCAGCAATTGCAACCATTCTGGGTAATCTGGCTGTTCTGCTATTTCTCATTCTCTATTTAAACTATAAACGTCATCCTCTAAGACCAGACTGGGCGTTGATCAAAGATATTCGTCATCAGCCCCAGCTCAGCAAGATTATCCTGCGCTTAGGTATTCCAACCGGGGTTCAAATGGTGACGACTTCAGTCGCTGGTCTGGTCATTGTGGGTCTGGTCAACCGTTATGGTGCAGAAGCAACAGCGGCCTATGGTGCCGTGAATCAGGTGCTGAATTATATTCAGTTCCCTGCTCTTTCTATTGCCATTGCAGCTTCCGTCTTTGGGGCACAGGCCATTGGTGCTGGTAAAAATGATTTGCTCAATAAAGTGACCCGAACTGCCTTAAGTATGAATATCTTGTTCACAGGTAGTCTGGTAATTCTGGCTTATCTGTTTTCTAAATATCTCATGGCACTATTTATCACTGATCCACAGGTCGTGGTATTGGGTCAGCAACTTCTCTTCATTGTCCTATGGTCGATTTTGTTCTTTGGTGCTAGCGCAATTTTTGCCTCGATCATGCGGGCCAGTGGCACAGTGACAGTCCCGATGCTCATCAATATCATTGCCATTATTGGAATTGAAGTACCAGCTGCCTATATGTTCAGCCGCTGGTGGGGTTTACAAGGGATCTGGTATGGCTATGCCCTTGCCTTTGTCTGTCTTTGTATTATGCAAGGCTTGTATTACCAGTTTATCTGGAAGAAAAAAACCATCGAGGCACTGGTTTAATCTTCCGGCCTGAACTACTGGGTAAACCTTAGCAAACCACCTCTAAATAGCGTATTTCCTGCTTAATCCATATTTTTTATATGGATTCATTTTTATTATATTTTTCAGCCATGAAGATCCTTGTTATAAGCAGTGTATGCATAAAAACACAAGGTCTTCTCATGGCTAAACGACAAATTAAACTGGGTGCTTTTATTCCGACGACTTCGCAACATGCGGCAGGTTGGCGCCATCCTGAGTCTCGTCCTCAGGATCACTTAAGCATTGATTATGCGATTGAATTAGCAAAAACTGCTGAACGCGGCCTGTTTGATGCCTATTTCCTTGCTGATGGTCTGGCAGTCAACTGGAGTCATGGTGCTTCCAGACAGAATAAGAAGGTCGGTTATAGCGATAAAGTCGTTGGCTTTGAACCAGTTACCTTATTCGCAGCGATTTCAGCCGTCACCCAAAATATTGGTTTTATTGCTACTGCTTCTACCACCTATGAAGAACCGTATCTGTTGGCACGAAAATATGCTTCTTTAGACCATATCAGTAAGGGTCGTACCGCATGGAATGTCGTGACCACCATTTCTGCTGAAACCGCACGTAACTTTGGTTTTAGTGCCCATCCGGATGCCAAAGTCCGTTATGAGCGCGCGGATGAATTTATTGAAGTTGTACAGAAGCTCTGGGACTCCTGGGAAGATGGTGCATTCCTCTATGACAAAGAAAACGGTCATTTCTTTGATGCATCTAAACAGCACGAACCACTGCATAGCGGCAAATATTTTAATGTCCAGGGTGCACTCAATGTCCCTCGTCCACCACAAGGCTATCCAGTGATTGTTCAGGCAGGTCAGTCTGAAGATGGTCGTGAGCTGGCCGCCAAATATGCCGAAGTGATTTTTACCGCCCAGCAAAGCCTGTCTGATGCACAAGCCTTCTACCGTGATGTTAAAGGCCGTCTGGCTAAATACGGTCGTCATCCGGATGATTTAAAAGTAATGCCGGGGGTCTCTGTCTTTGTAGCTAAAACTGAACAGGAAGCCAAAGAAAAATATGAATTACTGAATCGTCTGATTCATCCAGATGTCGGTTTGGGCTTACTGTCTGGTCTGGCAGGGGATATTAATCTTTCAAACTATGATTTGGATGCCCCATTTCCTCTCGAAGTTATTGAGATCAAGTCTAGCCGTCAGCAAATGATGTTTGAAATTGCAGCGAAGCATCACTTCAGCATTCGCCAGCTATATGAATATATTGCCTCTGCTCGCGGTCACTGGACGCTGATCGGAACACCTGCACAGGTAGTCGACCAACTACAGGAATGGTTCGAAAATGAAGCAGCTGATGGTTTCAATGTCTTGCCACCAACTACGCCTGCCGGTCTGAATGACTTTGTCGATTTCATCGTGCCAGAACTACAACGTCGTGGTCTATTCCGGACTGAATATGAAGGTACAACTCTGCGTGAAAACTTAGGACTGAAACGGCCAGAAAATCAGTATGTGATTACGCAACAAAATACTGCGGTTGCCTCTTAAACCATCCATTATAAAAAATGCCCGATAGGGCATTTTTTATTTCTTTAAGTTAAGCACTGGGGTAATTGGTGCTAGTGGAAATGACAAATATGGGCGAGGTTTATTGCTGTTGATCTCTGTATAACTTGAAATTTATGAAGGCCCTAGCCTACCAGCAAAACTGACCAGAGTTTGTAAGTAGCGGCTGTTGATCCTTCACGATTGAGAAATTTAATACTTTTAGAATTTCTTTTTTCAACTGCTGTAAACGCGTATTCTGGCGCTTGCGTGGATAAGATAAGGGCACTTTTAAAACCTGTTCGATTCGTCCAGGATTAGCCTGCATCACGGCTACTGAATTGCTCAGTAATAAGGCCTCAGCAATATCTTGGGTCGCTAAAATCACGGTAATATTTTTAGTTTTCCAGATTCGTTGTAATTCTTCATGCAGATGATGACGCATCAGCGCGTCC
This sequence comes from Acinetobacter sp. UBA3025, assembly GCF_002367915.1. Lineage (NCBI taxonomy): Bacteria > Pseudomonadati > Pseudomonadota > Gammaproteobacteria > Moraxellales > Moraxellaceae > Acinetobacter > Acinetobacter sp. UBA3025. Next base: position 813 of record NZ_DFDO01000009.1, on the reverse strand, counting down.
AGTCCAGCAAAAGGATCATCTAATAATAAAATATCCGGTTGAGTAACCAGGCTTTTGGCAATGGCCACTTTCAGATTCATGCCAGCAGACAAGTGCGATGGATAAGCATCCTTAAACGGCGTCAGTTGCAGCAATTCCAGCTGTTCCTGAATTCTTCGGTTTTCCTCTTCTTTGCTTAAAGGGATTTGATGTAAGGCCATGCGGATATTTTCCGTCACACTGAGCCAGTTAAACAGTCGATGATCCTGATAGACAATACTGAGATTTGGAAGATGTTCAGCTGGCTGTTTTCCCTGAATCAGAATCTGTCCCTGTTGATGCTGCTCTAAGCCCTTCAGTAAGCGTAACAATGTGGATTTACCGCAGCCAGCATGCCCTATCACACTGACAAAATCACCTGCATGAATATCTAGATTAATATCTTCGAGGACTTGGGTCTGCTGATCTGGTGCGGTGCTATAACTTTTATATAAATTTTGAATCGTGATTCTACATTGAGAGTGCTCCGTCATTTTTCCTCACCTTTTGCTGCAATACATATTTAATGATTGTTCTAGACTGGATCTATCCTGTTTATGAACTTGGATAAATTTCTGTCTCTTTTAGATCTGCTGAAAATAGGACTCTTTTGACTATAAAAAAGTTTAGGGTAAGGAGTTATCTTGATTTTTTATTTGGTTATCAAAAGCATATATAGGTTTTAATCGTTAGAAATAAATTAATAAATTTCAATGTCTTAAAATTTTTTTCTTCTAGAAAACGTTATTTAAAATATTCCGAACAACCAAATCGCAACAATGCTTAGGGCAATAA